>NZ_JAUBSX010000019.1:0-105008 GCF_036704885.1 Microcoleus sp. F4-D5
TTCCTTCTTCCTTCTTCCTTCTTCCTTCTTCCTTCTTCCTTCTTCCTTCTTCCTTCTTCCTTCTTCCTTCTTCCTTCAGAAGCCTTCCACATTGTCAAACAATAGAAAGCAAAAGTAATCGCCGCAGTGAGGGGATAGTCGAGCAAAAATTGCAAGCGGAACCGATAAAGTCCCGGTAACAAAACGCAAATTGCAGCGGCCCACAAACCGACTTGCCGGTTAAATAATTGGACGCCTAGACTGTAGACTGAAGCGAGGAGAATTGCACTAAATAATAGATGAACGAGGGTTGCCCGATCGCCCCCAGTACCGAAAACCTGAAGAAATGGAACCGTTAAGATGTATGCCAAGGGCGGAATTTTCGTCGAAAGCAGCCAGAAGTTTGTCCACCACTCCCCGGAAAACCACTGAGGATGCTGCAACGCCTGCAAGTATTTCAGGGTGCTAGTCAGATAGTCTGCTTGATCCCACGCCGGGACAGATCGATCGAGGGCAAACCAGAGGCGATCGCTAATTGCCCCCAGCAGCCAAATTATGCCCAAGACAAGCAGACTCTTGCCCTCGCTGTCCCGATGTTGCTGTGCCATTGCGATTCTTGGATTTTAGGTTGCAGCTTTTAGCTTACAGGAGGGCGGTTCGGGCGATCGAAAATTAATTTAAAAAAGTGCTTGCTAAATTCTGTATGTGTCTGCTAAGATAGTAAAGCGCGAAAAAACAAGCCGGGATAGCTCAGTTGGTAGAGCAGTGGACTGAAAATCCACGTGTCACGAGTTCAAGTCTCGTTCCTGGCATCGCAAAGCCCTCACAAAGTTGAGGGTTTTTTTTTAGGAAAAA
The DNA here is from genome assembly GCF_036704885.1 of Microcoleus sp. F4-D5. Lineage (NCBI taxonomy): Bacteria > Bacillati > Cyanobacteriota > Cyanophyceae > Oscillatoriales > Microcoleaceae > Microcoleus > Microcoleus sp. F4-D5. Next base: position 835 of record NZ_JAUBSX010000019.1, read on the forward strand.
TGCGGGCAATGCAGCTAATCAAGATGTATGTTTGCCGGTGGCGGGGTGACAACCCCGCCGGAAACCCAGACAGAGCTGATATTTGACCGACTTGTGCTAAAAAAACATAGGTCAAATCAGACAAAAATTACATTCGAGTGTAATTGTCAGATTAATAAGTCCAATTTTGCTTGGTCTGCAAGCTATAGGTTCCATCTTTCACATTCACCCGCTCAGGAATCAGATCTAAATCTCTAAATATATTTGCCTGGTGCTGTAGGGCAGTGAGCGATTGGTCGTCGATCGGGATAATAGCGCGTTCCGCACTACGTTGCTGTAAAATTTCTACAATCGATGGATCTATTTCATGGTGTTCTGCCAATCGCACAGCAGCTTCTAATTCCTGTTTCTTAGCCCAAGCTCCCGCTTCATTTACCTCTTCTAAAATCACCTTGAGCAAGTCGGGATAGTCGCGTACTAACTCTGGAATCGCGTAGTAATAGGTCGGAACTTCTAAAGAGGCTTTGTCACCAAAGATGCTCTCTAAGTCTGCAATCGATCGCCCTGGATAAGCGCTTCGGGCTTGAGTTGTCGTGTACGGAACCCAAATCACCCAAGCATCGACTTCACCTTGTCGGAATAGGCGCAACGCCTGTGGCTGGGTCACATAAATTGGCTCAATGTCACTAAACTCTAATCCCACTTTTGCCAGTGCTCGCACCAGCACGTAATGAGCGCTTGAGCCTTTGTCAAAAGCTATCTTTTTACCCTTCAGGTCGGCAACCGTCTGAATTGGCGAATCTTCTGGTACTAGAATCGCTTGACCTTTGGGAGCAGTATATTTTTCTTTAGCCACCCGCACAAACACATGATCCGCTGCTTGCGAGAAGATGCTGGCCGTACCACCGCCGCCGCAGAAATCGATCGTCCCGTTGCTTAATGCTTCTATCAGAGAAGAAGCTGATAAGAAGCTCGTCCAAGTAACAATCAGCCCAAATGGTCGCAAACGGCTTTCGAGCAAACCTCGATCGCGCATGACTTCCAGATTTGTCATACCCTCTGGATAACCGATTTTGAGTTGCTTGAGCCGCCGCGCTTGCTCAGCTAAGGGTGTGTTGCCCGATTGAGCAGAACGGTTAGAAAACCAGCGATCCAAAACTACACAGAAAAGTATGCCCCCCACAAACAGTCCCACCGTTTCCAGTAACCGGATTGTTGAGTCTTTAGGCAATTTGACCTGATTTACCTGACTGACTGCAGGGGAGAGTACATTGCCAGAGGCAGAAGCGGCAACAGCATGACTGTCAAAAGCCAGACTCAAGACCAAAACCGAGACCAGGCCGATACAAAACAGACCTGCCAACCGATAGGCCGCCGATCTGCGAGCGGCCGAACTGAGCGACCGTAAGATATTTTGACCTCTGCCTCTGGGCAGAAGGTCAATCAAACGGCTAATCATAATGACTCCTTTGATAAACACAGGTGATGGACATTCTTGGATGAATTGAAGATGGGGGCTCAAGTCAAAGCACCGCTTGATACGGATAAACTACCAAATTTGCTCGCTTGTTACACCCAATATGCGATACTCACATTATCATATCGAGATTATGGTGATTTTTCACAGCGGTTGAGAAATCGGTAGTTTCGGCGATCGGATAGGTATTGAGCGAGAGATGGTAATGGATTGGTTAATTGCAACAATTAAGATCGGACTGGCTGTTGCTGTCGCAACAACTTTTGACGACAACATTTATCTGACGGCCTTCTTCAGTGAGGTCAATCGTACTTTTCGTCCTCAACACGTTGTGGTGGGTGAGCTTCTGGGGTTCACCGCATTAATCGCGGTCAGTTTAGTTGGTTTTTTGCTGGGGCTAGCAATTCCCTCAACTTGGACTGGGCTACTGGGGATTTTGCCGATACTCATTGGCTTGAATAATTTACTCAACCTTAACAAGGATGATTCAGCCGAAGATAAGTCAGATAATCTGAAAAGAAACTCTAAATTTCGAGGCTTTGATTCAAGAAGGCGATCGCTCTGGGAAATAATTCGCGATCCGCAGACTTATCGCGTTTCCGCAGTCACGATTTCTAACGGCGGCAACAATCTTGGCATCTATATTCCCCTATTTGCTACTAGCAGCATTCAAAATCTGGCTGTGATCGTACCGATTTGCTATTTTATTGTTGGCTGCTGGCTGTTTATGTCCTATACTCTGACGCATCTACCTGGTATTGCTGTGGTGCTCAGCCGTTATGCGAGCAAGTTTTTCCCTTTCGTGCTGATGTGGCTGGGTTTCAGAATTCTGATGGACAGCGAATCCTATCGTCTTTTTCTACCGAACGCTTGACAGACTCATGCGATCGCAGCATCGAAAAAATCGATGACAACAGTACCATTCTCTACAATAAAGGAAGAAAAAAGACTTGAACATAATAGATTAATACTAAAAAAAGCTAGGCCGTAAATCTCAAATCAGTGGTCTATCAATTTAATCTCCTTGCCATTCCCTATCTCTGGCAGTTCCTTTTTAGGGAGTAGCGGCGTGGCTTCAATTTCTTGCCGGATTGCTGTTCTGACCTCGCAGTTACTATTCAAGCAATCGATCGGGATTTGAACGGAAACAGAGGTAAAAATCATCTCTGTATCGCTGGTTGTGCTAGTCATTCATACCCACCAATCCATTCTCAACAGTCAGCCCAGAAAATACTTATTGATTGCAACGCCATCAAGCATCGAAGTGACAAGAATCATGCCCTGGACATCTTGGCAAACCTGCTCGGATTTCAACCATTGCCGTTGAGCTGAGATTGTTGAGAACAGACACGGGCGATCGCCAAATTTAGATTGTATCGTTTCATGTCGCATTGCCAGATAATAGTTGCTCAGACAGCATTTCACTGCGGTTATCACCCTCTCGATCCGTTGAGTTTTGTGCTGTTTCTGGGGGCTTTACGTGCTGATTGCGTTACTGTCGCCGAGAATTTTTTTGAGAGTGAATTATTTAACTGTCTTATTTTTGAGTGAGGTACGACGCTAATTCTGGAATTTCACCGGCGCGCTGCCACTCGGCTTCCCCGCGCCGGACTTTGGTTCGGGCTGTGATTGCCTGAACCTCCCATAATTGCAATTTGGTATAGGGCCCCTTGGCTTCTCCGCTGCGAAATACATACCATTGAGCAACTTCAGGAGTTGGCTGGGTCGATCGTCTTACTGACTTCATCCGATTCATTCCAGTTGTGGCTTTGAGCTGGTTGAGTTCTTGTTCTACCGGATTCGGAGGCGGTGAGTTAGAATTGGGCGAGCGCTTTTTTGTAGCCTCCTGAGCTTTAGCTTTGGCGGCTGACTTTGCAGCCCGTCGATGCCGAGCCCACAGATCGTACTGGTAAAGGTAGGCTGAAATTATCATCATCCCGATGGGGATTATGTCGAGTTTCAGCAAGATCATGCTTCGCCTTAGCAAGTAAAAATCGTACTCGTAAGCGTCGGCTTTACTAGGAATCGGCACCAGGTAAGACACAACAAAGGCTGAGATAATAAACGCTACAAAACTGATAATGAAAGCATTTAACCCTTCTTTCCAGTGCGCTCGCTTCAAGCCAGGCCAGCGGTCAATTAGGTACTGGCGGACACCATCAAGCTTAGGATGCGCTGGTAGATGTGTCAGCAAGGGCTTTACAGCAGATGCAATTGCCCAATGAAAAAAGGTAAACACAAACGGTACTGTAACCCAGGCTCCAATCATGACGGCGAAAATGCTGTCACTGTGTCGGAGGGGAAGTTGAGACTTAACTAGGAGAGTAAGAGTGTAGAGCAGTGCACAGGCTCGCATCCAGGAGATAGGATAAGGGAGCCACTTTGGCCAAGTTATTGCGGTCATCTGAGAAAATCGTATTGTGTGGTAATAAGATTTTCTCAGATGTTGGGTCAGCGTTTTAACAATAGCGCTACTTTCTGGGCAGTGCGATCGGCGCTTAAGACGATCGCTTGAGACCGCTCGCCCGCTCTGGAACAATTTAAATTAAGTTCCTGCAATTTACCAACTCTAGAAAAAAGATAACTGTGCTTCTCTGAGTTCCTTGTCCCTCAAAAAATCATCGATTCTATTAGCCACAATCTCACAGTAATCAGCCCTAATTTCAAATCCAATAACTTGACGCTGCAAACCCAGAGCCACAATTGCTGTAGTACCGGAACCCATAAACGGATCTAAAACAATGTCGTTTAAATTCGATGCAGACTTGATGATGCGATCGACAACAGCAACAGGAAATTGAGCTGGATGAGGCGTGCATTCTTTTGAAGCTCGATTTTTCCCCGAGGTAACTTTTGGGAACTGCCAAACATCCGTCGGATTTTTGCCTTTTAAGTTTACTTTAATCTTGCCGTTCTTTTTCTGATTCGGGTATTTCACATTTGGGTCGCGCACTTCATCCAAATTAAATGTATACTTGTCTTGATTTTTCACATACCAGAGAAACTTTTCATTGCGGGGCGAAAAGAACTTGCTGCCCGCAACTCCCGCGCCGTAGTTCCAGACAACTTCTTGAATCAGATAAAAAGGCACTTTGTCCCAAAGCAGGTAGGAAATCGGAATTGCTTTTGCCCGATCGCGAATTGACAAATAACCTAAATTCAGCCAAAAAGCTCCTCGATCGAGCGTTAGCCGATAAACCTCGGCTATCCACTGCTGGCACCAGTTTAAATACTCATCTAACCCCAAGGATTTTTCGTACTCTTTGCCGATGTTATAAGGCGGGCTGGTAACGGTTCAATCTACAAATTGATCCGGCAGCAGCTTCAATGCTTCCAAACAATCCATGTTATAAATTAGGCAATTAGGAGCTTGGAAGTACGGTTTACCTAAAATATTCGCGATATCAGTCAAGCTCATGAAATATTAGGGAAATATTTTGTTGACAAGATGCAATAATTATAGTAAGTGAGTTGAGAAATATTGTCAAACTCATCTGGATTGGGCGATCGCCCTGCCGGAAACAAAAGGTTACAATCAAAAATAGATTCTATTTCCATAACATTACTGTTTATAGCTTGAACTTCTCTGTGCCCAATAACAACTCCTCAACTCAATCCTTTCAATTTGACTCAATTGACAGCGCCCTCGCAGACCTCAAAGCAGGTCGCCCCTTGGTAGTAGTCGATGACGAAAATCGCGAAAACGAAGGCGATGTGATTTGTGCCGCCCAATTCGCCACCCCCGACAACATCAATTTTATGGCCGTCAACGCGCGGGGTTTGATTTGTCTGGCCTTGAGTGGCGAAAGGCTCGATCGCCTGGAACTGCCCCTGATGGTCAGCAAAAACACTGACAACAACCAAACTGCCTTCACCGTCAGCATCGATGCAGTCAACGGCGTCAGTACCGGCATCTCGGCCGAAGACCGCGCCCGCACCATCCAAGTCGCCATCCACCCGGACACCAAACCTCAAGACTTGCGCCGTCCCGGTCACATTTTCCCCCTGCGGGCGATCGACGGCGGCGTCCTCAAACGCGCCGGTCACACCGAGGCCTCGGTTGACCTCGCCAGACTCGCCGGTCTGTATCCCAGCGGCGTCATCTGCGAAATTCAAAACCCCGACGGTTCGATGGCGAGGTTGCCCGAATTAATCGAGTACGCCAAAACCCACAACCTCAAAATAATCAGTATTGCCGACTTAATTAGCTACCGGCTCAAGCACGATCGATTCGTCCGCCGCGAAACTGTCGCCAAATTGCCCACTCAATTCGGCGAGTTTATGATTTACGCCTACCGCGACACTCAAGACAATTCAGAACACGTTGCTATTGTCAAGGGCGACCCGGCAGAATTTAAAGACAAACCCGTGATGGTGCGGGTGCATTCCGAATGCCTGACCGGCGATGCTTTGGGCTCCCTGCGCTGCGACTGCCGGATGCAACTGCAAGCGGCACTGAAAATGATCGAAAATGTCGGTTCTGGCGTCATCGTTTATTTGCGCCAAGAAGGTCGGGGCATTGGATTGGTAAATAAACTAAAAGCTTACTCGCTGCAAGATTTGGGATTCGATACAGTAGAAGCTAACGAACGGTTGGGATTTCCCGCCGACTTGCGAAACTACGGCGTCGGAGCGCAAATGCTCAACGATTTGGGAGTTCAAAAAATTCGGTTGATTACCAACAACCCGCGCAAAATTGCCGGTTTGAAAGGTTACGGCATTGAAGTAGCCGATCGCGTCCCCTTACTAATTGAAGCCACAGATTACAACTCGATCTATCTGGCAACAAAAGCCGAAAAACTCGGTCATATGCTACTGCAAACTTATTTAGTAACAGTGGCAATTCAGTGGAACGAAACGAAGGAAGAAGCCAGAAGCCAGAAAGCAGAAGGAAAAGAGGAAGATTCTGCTATTCAAAATCGTTACGAACACCTCGAAAAACTGCGGCATTTGGCGGCTAGCCAGCACTTGCTGCTGCAAGAAGAAGCGCGGCCGGTCGGAATAGCCCTTTTCGGAGAAGGCTCCCTCATCGTTCACCTCGGCTTCGATCAACCCGGACTCGCAGCCCCCGACTGGTACTCGGAGGTAAACCATCCTTACGTCAAGGCGATCGGCAAAATTCTGCGCGAAATCAGCACCGAGCCGAATTTGGAAACATTAGAATTCATGGTTTCCTCCGGTGCAGATCCGCTCAAAACCCTGCAAGTCCAGCTCGATCGCGAGACATTCCTTTTGTCAGAATTAACCGGAATTTGCGATCGGCTCGAACCTCAAAAAATCTACAGTTTTGCCCCTATTCGCTGAAGCTAGAAGGTAGAAGGCAACCCCCCTACCCCAGCAGGGGGGAACGCAGAAGCCAAGAAAAACTGTGAATTACAGAACAATACTTGTTGATACCAGCATCTTTATTTCCTCAGAAAGCAGCAGCCAAGAAAAACAGTTAACAACAAAGTTGGTTGCAGTCTAACAAGTCGATGCAGCGGAGATTTGAGAGAGTATCGTAGATGCAAATTTATATTATTAAACAGTATTAATAGTCATTAAATTATTCATTAGGAGTTTTAGTTAATGTTAATTTTTTTAGACATTGATGGTGTACTTATTCCAGACAGAAGACATGAAACATCGAGCTGGCAAACAGAGATAATGAAATTTAATTCAGATTGCCTCAATCACTTTGAAAATGTTCTTCGTTCCTACCCTAATGCACGAGTAGTAATTTCATCGTCTTGGCGTGAAATGTTTCCCTTCGAGGTAATCCCGCCATTATTTTCACCAGATATCGCTACCCGTATTATCGGATTCACCCCTTTTCTCAACCCCAAAAATATTCACCAACACAAATATCTACGACACCAGGAAGTTCTTGAATATCTTCGACAAAATCAAGCCGAAAACTCACCTTGGGTAGCCGTTGACGATATTCCAGAACACTATCCGCCAGATGCACCTGTTGTGGCTATTGATGATTACAATGGTTTTGACCAGAACTCAGCCAAGGTACTTTCAGAATATCTAACTTGATTTCAAAGGTTAGGAAAAAAGTATCGGAATACAGAGGGTGAATTTGACATGGAAATGAACGTTGGTGACTTTCTGCACCGACTCGACCTCAGGGGACAACCGCTTAAAGGCACCAACCTCGGCGGTGCGGAACTCCGGGGAGCAAACCTCAGAGGCACCGACCTCCGAGAAACCAACCTCAGCGACGCTATGCTCAGGTATGCAGACCTGATCGAAGCCGACCTCACCGGCGCCAATCTCAGCGGGGCGGATTTAGGTGAATCATTTCTCAATTTAGCTAACCTCACTAGAGCGGATTTGACCGGTGCTGTCCTCCGAGAAGCTACTCTGGTAGGAGCAGAACTCACTCAAACCAACCTCAAACAAGCAAGTTTGATCAAGGCTAATTTAGTTGGAGCAAATTTCCAGGAAGCCAACTTAACCAGAGCCAACCTCAGCGGAGCTGATTTGCGCGGTTCTCAGTTGAGCGGGGCCATTTTAGACAAAGCCGTCTACAACAACCGGACTATCTTTCCCGACGATATTGACCCGGGTGCAATGGGAGCATTTTTGCTAGCTCCCAATGCTTCTCTCCCCGGCTTAAATCTGGCTATGGTAGATTTGACCGAAGCCGATTTAAAAGGAGCCGATTTGCGGCGGACCAACTTATACAAAGCTATTTTATTTGGTGCAAAACTCGATCGGGCAAACTTAGCAGGAGCCAACCTCAGCGGCGCGGACTTGAGGGAAGCCAGTTTGAGCGGCACGATTTTGGAAAAAGCTGTTTACAGCAACAAAACATTGTTTTCAGAAGGCATCGATCCGGGTCTGGGCGGCGCTTATTTAATTGCTCCCAATGTATCGCTGCAAGGGGTAAACTTAACGGGAGCAGACTTAAATGGGTCAGATTTAAGCGGAGCTAATTTGAGCGGTTCTAACTTAAGTTCGGTTAATCTCAAAAATGTAGACCTCACCAGAGCCAGCTTAAAAAAAGCTTATCTCAAAGGTGCAAACTTGGAGGGAACTGATTTAAGAGGAGCCGATTTAAGCGGCGCAATTTTGCACCAAGTAAACTTGAGTTCTGCTGACCTCCGGGGTGTAGACTTAACAAGAGCCGACCTCAGCGGGGCTAATTTAAGCGATGCCGATTTGAGGGAGACAGATTTCACCGGAGCTACTTTGCTGTTCGCTAACTTGAGCGGGGCAGACTTAAGAGGTGTAGACTTGACAAAAGCTGACCTCAGCGGCGCGAAGTTAAACGAAGCTGACCTCAGAAAAGCAGATTTGATGAGAGTAAATTTGGAGGGAGCAGATTTAACTGAGGTAGACTTGAGCGATGCTCATTTATTCCGAGTTAATCTTAGAGGTGCTAACCTCAAAGGTGCTAACCTCAAAGGTGCAAGTTTAAAAGGGGTATTTTTGACCGACGCTTATTTGAGCGAAACTGATTTGACCGATATACATCTGAATCCGAGTTTTTTTGACTTGCCACTAGAATCGGAATGGTAATTAGTTGACTGTTAACAATCGAAAATCTAAAATAAAAAATTGCCCAGCGAAAATTGCTCGATTATTAACAATCTAAAATCTAAAATCTAAAATCTAAAATGGATCGACCGTTAGGCTCTGTTATTCAAGGCTCCCTGAGCAAGGGATTAGAAGTGCGACTGCACGCCGACGTTTCGGTGGAAGATATGAGGGTGGGAAAATTTCTAGTAGTGCGGGGGGTGCGATCGCACTTTTTCTGCATGCTCACCGACGTGTCTCTCGGAACTTCCAGCGCCCGCATTTTATCGAACCCTCCCAATCCCGACGACGATTTTCTTCTAGCAGTGCTAGCCGGTAGCAGCACCTACGGTACGATCGAACTGTCGCCGATGTTGATGCTGACTGCGGAACGAGAAAAACAGCAGGCAATTTTCGACCCGACGAAAAACGGCGGAGTCCGCGAGAAGGAGTTGGCTTTAGGAAATTTGGCTTCTTTTGAGTCACAAACGGGCGCGGATATTGAGTTGCTGCCGGTCAAAACTATTCCCAGCCACTTTTCGCAGGTGTTTGATGCCAAAGAAACCGATTTTCGGGCAGTTTTTGGCTGGGAAGATGACCCGTACCGCCGCAATTTTGCGATCGGCAAACCGATTGACATGGACGTTGCTGTGTGCTTGGATTTAGATCGGTTTGTGGAACGCAGCAACGGAGTTTTTGGCAAGTCGGGAACGGGAAAATCTTTTCTGACGCGCTTGCTGCTATCGGGAATTATTCGCAAGCAAGCTGCGGTTAATCTAATTTTTGATATGCACTCGGAGTACGGGTGGGAAGCAGTTTCGGAAGGGAAACAGTTCAGCACTGTTAAAGGTTTGCGCCAGTTGTTTCCCGGTCAAATTCAGATTTATACCCTCGATCCAGAATCGACAAAACGCCGGGGAGTCCGCGACGCTCAAGAGCTATTTTTAAGTTTCGATCAAATTGAAGTCGAAGACATCGCGCTGGTGCAGCGCGAGTTGAATTTGTCGGAAGCTAGTATCGAAAATGCGATTATTTTGCGGAACGAACTGGGCAGCGGTTGGATAAATAAGTTGCTGGAAATGACCAACGAAGATATCCAAATGTTTTGCGAAGAAAAGCGGGGAAATAAGTCTTCGATTATGGCTTTGCAGCGGAAGTTAGAGCGATTAAACGATTTGAAATACATCCGCACGCGCTGTCAGAAAAATTATGTAACTGAAGTTTTGCAGTGTTTAGATGGTGGAAAAAATGTAGTAATTGAGTTTGGTTCGCACTCGGATTTGCTGTCGTATATGTTGGCGGCCAACGTGATTACTCGCCGCATTCACCAAGCTTATGTACGGAAAGCTGAGAAGTTTTTGCAGAGCAAAAATCCGTGCGATCGCCCGCAGCCGTTGGTGATTACCATTGAGGAAGCTCACCGCTTTCTCGATCCGGCGATCGTCCGATCGACTATTTTCGGTACAATTGCCCGAGAAATGCGAAAATACTTCGTAACCCTGCTAATTGTAGACCAGCGCCCCTCCGGCATCGATGCCGAAGTCATGTCGCAAGTCGGCACTCGCATTACAGCCTTGTTAAACGACGATAAAGACATCGATGCTATTTTCACCGGCGTTTCTGGAGGGCAGAGTTTGCGATCGGTTTTGGCTAAACTCGATTCCAAACAGCAAGCATTAGTTTTGGGGCACGCCGTACCGATGCCCGTAGTCGTGCAAACTCGTCCTTACGACGAGCAATTCTACAGGGAAATCGGGGATATTGACTGGCAAGAAATGCCCGACGAACAAGTATTTGCCGAGGCAGAAGCTGCTAAAATGGATTTGGGATTTTAGATTGACAAAAAGGCTAGATTAATTACAGAAATTAGGCCAATGTTACTGTAAGTTAATCCTTGCAAAAAATTGGCGATCGCTGGTAATGACCGAAATACCTGATTTTTGCCTTAGTTATCAAGGAAAAAGTCCATCCAACGTCAAAAAAAATTAGCCCCCAGCTTTGGGCCAGAAGCTTTTCCCCTTTCACCCCCTCACCCCTCATCCCTACCTTCAAAAAACTTGCCTAAGCTTAAATATGGTTGAGCATCGCGGCACAATTCAACTTAAACAGCCCAACAGCCAGCCTTTCTACACCTTTACTTACTCACAGCCGAGTTGCAATAGCATATTCTAAGAAAAATGTCAATATATATTTTAAAGCGTAAGTCGTAGCTAATACGGCGATCGAGTTCGGTTATCTCGCATCGCAGCATCTAGGCACCGAGAAAATTTCAAGCGATGATGGAACAGAGAGCAAAATAAAGCCCTCGAATTGCATGAGTCTGTTTGCATGAGTATTGTGAAGTTGAGTTGCAGTTACAACTAGCAGGGAATTTAAAACCTTAAGGAAAAATGTAGAATCTTGACCTTAAGACAGAGGTTTTTACCCTTTACGATCCTCAAAATTTGGAATAATATTGAGCAAAGTAAACTTAAATTCACTTCGCCTTAAACTAGCCGTTAAAGCTAGCGATCTACCGAAAATCGACGGGGATTACTGAAAAATCAAGCACAAAAGTAATCCAAACAAAAAGCTTCTACCGATCGTCACCGATAAACAGGAGGGGAAACATCCCCCCTGTCGCAGTCTTTATCCCACTTGCAAAAGTGGGACAGGGTATCACCAACTTTTTATCTGTTGTTACAAGGAGTGCAATACTCACCCATGTCCACCACAACCCCCAAAAACAAAACAGTGAAAGCCGATCGCATGGGCAGCCGGCCATACTCCTCAACGGATACGGTTCGTACCTATCTGCACGAGATCGGTCGCGTACCCCTGTTAACCCGAGAAGAAGAAATTGTTTTCGGGAAGCAGGTGCAGCAAATGATGAAATTAATCGAAGCAAAACAAGAACTTGCCAAAGAATGGCAGCGGGAACCCAGTCAGCATGAGTGGGCTGCCGAAATGGAGTTGACCGAAGCTGAACTGAACCGGATATTGCAGTTAGGGCGACGCGCCAAGCAAAAGATGATTGAAGCGAATTTGCGACTAGTAGTGGCGATCGCCAAAAAATACCAGAAACGCAATATGGAATTCTTGGATTTAATTCAAGAAGGTACCCTAGGTTTAGAACGAGGAGTTGAAAAATTTGACCCGATGCGGGGATACAAATTTTCTACCTATGCCTATTGGTGGATTCGGCAAGCAATTACTCGTGCGATCGCCCAACACGCCCGCACAATTCGATTGCCAATTCACATCACCGAAAAACTCAACAAAATCAAAAAAGTGCAGCGGGAACTCACGCAGCAGTTGGGCCGGTCTCCCACACCCGCAGAAATTGCCGCAGCCTTGGAACTGCACCCTTCCCAAATTCGGGAATACCTGCTGATGGCAAGACATCCAGTTTCTTTGGACTTGCGGGTAGGAGACAACCAAGATACCGAACTGCAAGAACTCTTAGAAGACGAAACTGCATCTCCAGACAACTACATTACCTCGGAATTGCTGCGGCAAGACCTCGATACTTTGATATCAGAACTGACCCCCCAGCAGCGAGATGTGATAATTCTGCGCTTCGGTTTGGAAGACGGCACCGAAATGTCGCTGGCGAAAGTCGGAGAACGGCTCAATCTCAGCCGGGAACGGGTGCGGCAGCTAGAACATCAAGCCCTCGCCCACCTGCGGCGCCGCCAATCTCAAGTCCGAGAATACTTGGCTAGTTAGTCACTAAAAAAGTTGAGATTTTTCCGCACAATCTCAACTTTTTTTATGTGTTGGCGCTGCTGGGAAGAATACTTTTATACTCGCATCTTGCACAATTCTTGCTTAAAAATCCTGACGGCCTGTTTGACAAAGAGTAAATTTGATAGTGGGGTGCACCCCAGAACCCGGCGGTGCAAGCCTGATTAACAGCGGTGCAAAATATGAGTTTATACCTGTAAAAAAAAATGCAACTGCAGACCTGCGATCCAAGCCCTTAAAGAATAGGTCATTCCCAATTGTTCAATTCTTTAATCTAAAATTTAAAATCTAGAATGGGATAATTTGAGGGGTCGATCGCACTTTTGGGGCGGACGCAAAATTTGTCAAAACAAATTTTAGATTTGAGTTCAGGAACCGGGCGGGCGATCGTTCCTTCAAGTTAATAGCCAGCATTCAGCCAAATACCCGGTTTCTCTACGATCTTTTTGAAACTGGTACAAGAGGCGCTTGGAACCAGCTATTTAAAATTTTGGGGTCTGGAGTGGTTTTGACTTATTTGATATTGACAGGAAGTTTAGAAGCGATCGCGATCGTGCTTGCTATCTCGCCCGGTAACTTTAGCATCGGATTCCCCGCACGCCCGGTTGGGAACTCGGACATCAAATCCGGCGTTTTAAGCTCGCCATCTGCCCCAAATCCTGCGCCGGATTCGGCTAGCACAGGTTTAGCAGAGGGCATTTACCTCTACGGCCAGTCGAGCAAGCCAGATGAAATTAAAACAGAATATTTTGTATTTGAAATGCGGCAGAGTAAGGTAATCGGCGCTTTTTACCTGCCTCGGTCTGCTTTTTACTGTTTTTACGGCACAAGCGATCGAACTCAGTTAAATTTAACAGTAGTGGACAGTTACGACGGCAGTCGCTCTCCCTACTCTGTCAACCTGGAACAGTATTACCAAATTTCCAGCATCAGCGAGAACGATCGGCGCATCTTGGGTATTTGCCAGGAAGCTCACAAACAGCAGGTTTGGGAAAATTAGCAGGCAGGTGCAGCCCCAGCAGTCAATCGATTTTAGATTTTAGATTTTAGATTTTAGAATTGAAGAAAGCAACCCCACTAATACATCGGGAACCCCGGACCAAATTGCTTTCGGTCATGGTTGAAACAGCAGTAAAATTGCTCCTGAGTAGAGATTTCGGACGGACACCACACACACGGCAAGATGAAACTGCGTCGGAAAACACTATCGATAGTTGGCATTACCATCGCTGGACTGACTGGCATTCTGTATGTCGCCTCATCAAGCATCCTCTTGGGCAGCGTGGTCAAAGCAGAAGAACAAGAAGCCACACAGGTTGTCAAGGGAGTGCTCAGCGTGTTCGGGCAAACCGCAGACGAATTCAACTCGCGCTTTGCCGACTGGTCGTCTTGGGACGACACCTACGATTTTATCCAAAACCCCAACTCAGAATTCATTGCCTCCAATTTAATTCCAGAAGGGCTCGCTAATGTGAGAGTTAATATCGCCGTATTTGTCAATACTTCTGGCAAAATAGTTTACGGTACGGGTTTGGACAGCGAAAAGCTGAAACTGACGCCTATTCCAGAAGCATTAAAACGGCGCATTTCTCTCAGCGACCGGCTGTTGCAGCACCCCAACGCCAAAAGCAGCCTCGCTGGTATCCTGCTGCTACCGTCAGGGCCGATACTGATTACTTCCCGGCCTATTCTCACGACTAAAAGCACCGGCCCGATCCGAGGTACGCTGATATTCGGGCGCAATTTGGATGCTGCGGGCATTGCGAAGGTTTCTCAAATTACTCGCTTGCCGCTAATCGTACACAGCGTTAATGAGGCTCGGTTGCCTGCAGACTTTCAGCAAGCGCGGGAGAAACTGTCGGAAAAAAAACCGATTTTGGTGCGTCCTTTAAGCGAAGAGTCGATCGCGGGTTACGCTTTGATCCGCGATATTTACGATCGACCGGCGCTGCTATTGCGAGTGGATATCCCCAGAGAAATATACCGGCAAGGTCAAATTAGTTTGCTGTACCTGCTGGGGTCTGTAGCGTTAGCGGGAGTTGGGTTTGTCGGCTGCACTCTGCTGCTGCTAGAGCGTCTTGTACTGTCTCGGTTGAGCGGTTTGGCGAAAGCAGTTAACCGCGTCAGCAGCAGCCAAGACCTCTCCGTGCGGCTGCCCGTGACGGGCGAAGACGAGTTGTCCGACCTTGCCCATACTATCAACGGAATGCTGAGCGCGATCGCCCAAGCCGAAAGCGAACAACTTGAGGAAAAAGCCCGCTACCGAGGCGTAGTCGAGCAAGCTACAGATTGCATTTTCCTGTGGGACGCTCAAACCAAACGCCTTTTGGAAGCCAATACAGCTTTTAGAAACTTGCTGGATTACAGTCTCGATCAGATTTCGCAACTGACTGTTTACGATATCACCGCTTACTCGAAAGACCTAATTGACACCAATATCGAGTTGCTGCTGGCTGACAAAAAAGTAAGACTTGGCGAAGTTCTTTACCGCCGTCGAGACGGTTCCTGCGTGGACGTGGAAGTAAGCGCCAGCGTAATTTCCTACGGCGGCCGCGAGATTATTTGCACTGTTGTACGCGACATTACCGAGCGCAAGCAAGCCGAAGCTGAACTGCGAGCCTCGGAAGAACGCTACAGACTTTTATTTAAAAACAACCCCCATCCGATGTGGGTTTACGATTTAGAAACTATGAAATTTATAGCCGTCAATCTCGCAGCTATCCAACATTACGGCTACACTCGCGACGAATTTCTCAACATGACTGTTGCGGACATCCGTCCTTCCCAAGAGCTGCCTAGATTGCTAACAAATATATCCCAAGTAGATGCCGATATTAATTTTGCAGGTGTGTGCCAGCACCAGAAAAAAGACGGAACAATTATTGATGTAGAAATTACTTCTTATGCCCTGCTATTTGATAGCAGAAATGCTGAATTAGTGCTGGCTCACGACGTAACTGACCGCTTGCAAGCGGGGGCAGAACTCTACAAGGCAAAGGAAGCCGCAGAAGCCGCTAGTTTGGCTAAAAGTCAGTTTTTGGCTAACATGAGCCACGAACTGCGAACTCCTCTGAATGCGATTATCGGTTACAGCGAGATTTTGCAAGAAGAGGCTTTAGATTTAGGCGAAAAAGATTTTATTTTGGATTTGGAAAGAATTCACAATGCAGGTCAGCTTTTACTAACCTTAATTAACGATATTCTCGACTTGTCCAAGATAGAAGCCGGTCGCGCGGAACTTGAATTAGAAACTTTTGACGTGTTGGAGGCCGTTCAAGATGTAGTGACAACTGTTGAACCGCTATTTTTGCGAAACACCAATCGCCTGAATGTTGAGTGTCCTAATAATATTGGCGAATTGCATTCAGATCAAATTAAGTTGACTCAAATTTTGTTTAATTTACTGAGCAACGCAGCTAAGTTTACTCAGAAAGGGACAATTACACTAACTGTTACAAGAATTAAAAATGACTCCAACAGTACGCATTCTGAACAGTTAATTTTTAACTGTACTGATACGGGGATTGGCATGACTCCTGAACAGCTAGAAAAGTTATTTCAACCTTTTACGCAAGCTGATGCTTCGACTACCCGCAAGTACGGAGGTACGGGTTTGGGTTTGGCAATAGCACAGAAATACTCTCAGATGCTGGGGGGAGAAATTACGGTGGATAGCGAGTTTGGCAAGGGGTCAACTTTTACTTTAACGTTGCCAGCATAGATCGATTTTAGATTTTAGATTTTAGATTTTAGATTTTAGATTTTAGATTTTAGATTTTAGATTGGGTAAAAAGTCCTGACTATAAACAACATAAATACGGTTTGTAGTCAGGGCTTCAATCCACTCCCAATCAGCTTTTAGGTAATTAGGACTAAACTCTTGAAGACCAAAAACATTAATACTCAATACCTGGTTGAGCTTTAATACCTTGTTCTCGGAATGGATGCTTAACTAATGTCATTTCTGTCACCAAATCGGCTCGTTCAATTAGTGCATCCGGCGCGCCTCTGCCTGTTAAAATAATGTGGGTTTGTTCTGGTTTTTTTTCTAACCCGGAGATTACTTGCTCTACTTGCAAGTAACCTAGTTTTAATGCTATGTTGACTTCATCTAGAAGAACTAATTTAAAATCGGGATTGCAGATAAAAGTTAGGGCTTTGTCCCAGGCTTTTTGAGCTGTTTCGATATCTCGGTCGCGGTCTTGCGTGTCCCAGGTAAAACCTTCTCCCATTGCATGAAATTCTAGCTGTTTTTCCCAGAGTTGAAAAACGGCTTTCTCTGCCGGTTCCCACGCGCCTTTGATAAATTGTACTATGGCGACGCGGTAGCCGTGACCGAGCGATCGCACAACCATTCCCAAGGCAGCCGTGGTTTTGCCTTTGCCATTACCAGTATTGACTATAATTAAACCTTTTTCTTTTGAGGAGTTAGCAATTCGCTGTGATTGCACTTCTTGGCGGCGCTGCATTTTCTGTTTGTATTGTTGGGCTGTTAAGCCAGTGGTTGCAGTGGTTTCTGTATTGGTTTCCATTGGATTTTTTTTGACCGCAGATGAACGCAAATAAACGCTGATAGATGCAAGATGTCTAGTTATTGCCACAGTGTTTTCAAGTTTAGCACGAAACCGGGCAAAATATCTTCTCCTGAAAGTTCCGTTGGACATTCCAAAACTTCTTTTTCTTGTCCTTGGCGATAGATTTCTACTCGGCGGGTTTTGCGGTTGATTAACCAGCCTAGTTTTACTTGGTTATTCATGTATTCTTCCATTTTGTCTTGAGTGTCTTTTAGGCTATCGGTGGGCGACATTAACTCTAAGACAAAATCCGGGGCAATCGGAGGAAATTTTTGTTTTTGTTCGGGACTGAGTGCATCCCATCTTGATTTTTCAATCCAAGAGACATCGGGAGAACGGTTGGCACCGCTGGGGAGTTTGAAGCAAGTTGAAGAATCGAAACAAATTCCCAGTTTAGTTTGTCTGTTCCAAATTCCAAAATCAGTAGCTATTTCAAAATTGTAATTTCCAGTTTCTCCTCCTGTGGGTGACATAACGATTATTTCTCCTTTGGAATTGCGTTCAAATTTGACATCGGGGTTTTCGCGGCACAGTTGATAAAATTGGTCGTCGGTTATTTGGGCGATCGCATTGAAGTTGATGGTAACTGCTAGCATGGTACTTTATCAGGATGCGTTGGGATTTTTCAGCCACATAATGTAATCTGAAGGCCGAGCGATGCAGATGCTGTAAATTTTATCGTGACGGGTGGATTTGCGTTTGGTTTTTTTAACCAATTTGGCTATCATTATATCACCTACAGATCCCTAGCTATCAATAGTTTGATAAAAAGTTTTCTGGAGAACATATTGACAGACATACCAATAATAAAAGGAAATGTTAATTTCGCTAAACAATTTAGGTACTCCTTCTAGTAAGCTGGAAAAAAGCTTGTTTTTTAAATGCAGGGAATCCACGCCGATCGCAAAAAACAACAAGCCCAAACCAGCTAACAGTATTTGGTAGGGAGTCAACTGCAGTTCTCGCCGAAAAAACCATCCGTAGGAGGACAAAACAACGGCGTATAAAAGACTTACTCCTAGCTTAGGAATTCCTAATGCTATCATATATATATGAATTCTGTAAATTTCATTCAGGAGAAAGCCGCCTGTTAACAAAGCCGAGAACAGAATAAATCGATTTTCATAATTGCGCGGTTGAATACTTTTCGCTAACCCATAGGTGAAAGTACAAACAATGACTGGTACAGAACATAAAATCTGGAATGTCCGAGTTAATAAGGCGACATTGGGATTTGGGGAAAAATAAGGGTGAAAGAATAAATCGCTGACTTTTAAACCGGAAAATAGAGTGAGAATTATCAGCAGCATCACCACAAATAAGGATAAACAATTTAGTCTAACCACCAAACGAGAAATAGTCATAAGCAATTAATACCAAAAATTTGTGGGCTGCCGAAACACAAAAAAATTATATCACCAATATCTCGGGATATTTTGCTAAACTTAATCATGAGTGTTATCAAAATAAGGAGACAGTCGTGCTGTCAGTGAAAGAAGCAGAATCGATCGTTCTAAATTTGGCGCAACCCCTCGACAGTCAGCGGGATGTAGAAACTGTAAACTTGCTGGCAGCATCGGGCCGCATTTTGGCTGCATCCGTAACTGGTTCCCTCGATTTTCCTTATTGGGATAATTCGGCAATGGATGGGTACGCAGTGCGGTTTGCTGATGTGGAAAATTGCAGCGCTGAAACACCAGTCGCACTTGATACAGTTGAAGAGATTCCAGCGGGATATCAGCCTCAACATACTGTACAATCGGGGCAAGCGGCGCGAATTTTTACGGGTGCTATGATGCCTGCGGGTGCTGATACGGTGGTAATGCAGGAAGAAACAAGGCGTGAGGGCGATCGTATTTTTATCTTAGTTTCTCCTGAAAAACCGCAAGCATTTGTCAGACACAAAGGCGCTTTTTATCAAGCAGGAACAACTTTGCTAACTCCCGGTACAGTTATCAATGCCCCAGAAATGGCGGTGTTAGCAACTGCCCAGTGCATTCAAGTTCCAGTTTATCGGCGGCTGCGGGTGGCAATTTTTTCTACTGGTGACGAATTGGTATCGCCTGACGAAGCTTTAGCACCGGGGAAACTGGTAGACTCGAATCAGTATGCTTTGACAGTTTTGTTGGCGCAGATGGGATTTGAACCGATTCGATTGGGGATTGTTCCTGATAATGAAGATGCGTTACACAAGGTAATATCCCGGGCTGTTGCGACAGCAGATGTAGTGCTTTCTACGGGCGGCGTTTCGGTTGGAGACTACGATTATATTGATAAAATATTGGCAGAGTTGGGAGGAAAAATTCACATTAGTTCTGTGGCGATTAAGCCGGGTAAACCTTTAACGCTTGCGACATTTAAACGAGGTAAAAAAAATGATGATTTGCCGAGTTTGAGTTCGGATTGTCTCTATTTTGGTTTGCCGGGAAATCCGGTTTCGGCTTTAGTCTGCTGTTGGCGGTTTGTTGTGCCTGCTTTGAGAAAGATGTCTGGGCTTGGCGCGGATGCTTGGGGGCCGGAGTTTGTCAAAGCTAGGTGTAATGCTGAATTGCGATCGCCTGGCCGGCGCGAAACTTATGTTTGGGGTAAACTAAATTTAGTTGCGGGAGTGTGGGAATTTGAACCTGCTAGCGGCAGCCAAAATTCAGCGAATTTAATTAACCTCGCCAATACAAATGGTTTAGCCGTTTTGCCACCGACGGGAACCTGGATTTTACCAGGCGAATTTGTGGAAGTTTTAAAAGTTAGTCATTGGTAATGGTTAATGGGTAATTGGTAATTGGTAATCCATTTCACAATCCGTGTTATTCTTCCTTCTGACTTCGTATTATGAGAATTTTAATTGTTGAAGACGATCCGATGATGCAACTGGGACTAGAGCAAGTTTTAGCCGACTCCCCAGAAATAGAAATAGTAGGACAAGCAGAAGACGGGTATTTAGGCGTAGCAGCCGCACTGAAACTCAAACCTGATATTATTGTGATGGATATCGGTTTGCCGCGGCTGGACGGCATAGCAGCGACGCAGCAAATTAAAGCACAACTGCCAGAAGTTCGAGTAGTAATGTTAACTTCTCACACGGCAGAAACTGAAATTATTGCTGCCCTTTCTAGCGGTGCTGATGCTTATTGTATTAAAGGTGCTTCTGTAGACAGGCTGTTAGCAGCGATTGCAGCCGCAGCAGAGGGGGCTACATATCTTGACCCTCAAATTGCGCGGACTGTCATCGAACACCTCAAACCCCCGATACCTGCCTCTACAACTACTTTTGGTCAGTTATCGCAGCGGGAATTGGAGGTGTTAAAATTAATGGTGGAAGGTAACAGCAATCCCGAAATTGCAGCGGCGCTTTACTTGAGTCCAAATACTATTAAAACTCACGTTCGCGGTATTATGAATAAGTTGGCAGTGGATGACCGCGTGCAAGCAGCAGTTGTAGCGCTGAGAACTGGATTGGTGTAAAAAAGGAAGTTCGGCAACGGATTGTTTAACAGATTTAACTGATGTAGCGGATGGATGTTGATGGAAGAGGGAGGTTTGGTAACGGATTGTTTAATTTTTTCAGGTATTTAAGGGATGTTAAGAAGAGATTCGAGGGAATAATTCTTAGCTACCAATTCCTAGTTACCAATTACCAATTAGCAATTCGGACTTGCCAATTACCAATTATCAATTAATAGCAATTTGAGTGATATAATCTATGTCTGAGTTGATAGAAATCGGTAAAATTGTAGCAGCTCAAGGTTTGGACGGGGAAGTGCGAGTCTATCCCGATTCTGATTTCCCGGAAAGGTTTATCGAACCGGGGAAGCGGTGGATTTTGCGCCCTAACAAAAGTGAACCGGAACCGATCGAGTTTTTGGGCGGTCGCTACATTCCGGGCAAAGGGCTGTATGTTGTAGAGGTAGAGGGTGTAGAAGACCGCGATGGTGCTGAGGCATTGCGGGGCTGCAAGTTGTTTGTTGAAAAGACCGATCGACCTTACCTCGAATCTGATGAGTTTTACGTCCAAGATTTGATCGGTATGGAAGTTTTTAACCAGTTAACCGGGGAAATTTTAGGCAAGGTAAGTGATATTATTCCCGCAGGTAACGACCTTTTAGAGGTAGAAACGAATCTAACGGCGCCGGAAACTGTCGCCGCAGAATTAGAAAACCCAAAACCGCCTGACACTCCCCAAGCCAACGCTGACCCTAGAAATACCCGCAAACCACGGAAAATTCGCGTTAAACAGCCTAAATCCACAAAAATATTGATTCCTTTTGTGGAAGAGATTGTACCAGTTGTTGACTTAGAACAAGGCAGAATTGAAATTGTTCCTCCTCCTGGTTTATTGGAATAATATCATATCCGGTCGCTCGACCGGACATGATATTAGTTATTAAAAAATCCCCCTACTTCGGCGAGGCGGTTCCTAATTCCCGATATTAATCTTTTTCTTTATTGGTGTACCGCACTATCAAGTAACTGATGGAAAGCGCGAAAATTGCAATCGCCAAACCAATCAAGTCGGCTGCGGTTTTCTTTTCCAGGTCAAGAATGATGATTTTTCGAGATACGGCTATCAAAGAAGTTACAATAACTAGCTCTACTTGAATTACGTGCTTTTTGAGATAAGCTGTAATATTTTCCAATATTTCCAGAGCTATTAAAACATTTAAAAATAATCCAAATATAGCAAACAACGTATCTCTTAACAAAGTCTGGGGGTAGTTTAGCAATTCTTTTGTTAAAAAAACCAGCAAATCGCAAACGCTGACGATAATTACCAAAATCATCGCCAGTGATAAAATTTTCGATATTATTACTTCTACACTTTCTGTAAAATGCAGAAAATTTTCTTCGTTGCCTAACTTAGAAATTTGTCTAAATATTTTTTTCAGCATACCAGTGATTTAGTCATTATTCACTGATAATTCTGTCATTGTTCAGTACAGTTTGCAAGCGCCCAACTCTGCGATTGCTTGGTTTCACTGCGCCACCAGGCTGTGGGGAAGGTGGCTGCGGCGGCTATGCCTGCCGATTGTACAGCCTATTCCAAGTTTATGAAGTACACCGCACAAACCGGGTTTCTTTACAGTTTTGGCATCATTACTGATTCTGTTGCTCGAAACCCGGTGGAACGCGATCTACATCTACATGGAATATGCTCTATTTTAGAGTTTTTCATGTCTGTCAGGAATCGATCGCACGCGATGGAACTCCTAATTTATAAAATTTTGCCTTTAAAAATCCTCAAACTATTGACTAGCAATATTTTGAGGACTTTAATCAACGGTGCGATCGCAGGAGCAACTATTCTCAACAGACAATAATTGTTGACTCCCAGCTCGCTCCGACCGAAAACACAAGAGAGCTAAAAATTTAGCTCGGGTGGTTTAGTAGCGACGAGAATTGCCACCGCGATCGTTGTTGCCCCAGTTACCGCTGTTACCGCGTTCTTCGCGGGGTTTTGCCTTGTTGACCTTGAGGTCGCGACCCATCCACTCAGCACCGTCAAGAGCCTCAATGGCTGCGGCTTCTTCTGCTTCGGTAGACATTTCTACAAAAGCGAAGCCCCGCATCCGACCTGTTTCCCGGTCAGCAGGCAACTGAACGCGCTTTACTGTTCCGTACTCTCCAAAAGTTTGGTTGAGGTGTTCCTGCGTTACTTCGTAGGATAAATTGCCGACATAAATTGACATTGAACATTCTCCAGAATTAGAGGGTGTAGAGATTTAAATCCGGAGGAACGCCGATCGAACGAACTGTACTGCCGAAAATAAAGCCTTATAAAAACATCATAGCACATATAGGTGCAAACTGCAATTGTCTGACTCGATTAATTACAAAGAAGGCAGAAGTCATTCATCAGAAGGAAAAACCCCGAATTAAAGAAGGAAAAACTCAGAATAATTTAATTTTCCTTGTTCCCGGGTTCTGGGGAAACCTAGCTTTTAGGGTGCGTAATGGCTCAAAATCGATCGCTCG
Source organism: Microcoleus sp. F4-D5 (assembly GCF_036704885.1). Taxonomy (NCBI): domain Bacteria; kingdom Bacillati; phylum Cyanobacteriota; class Cyanophyceae; order Oscillatoriales; family Microcoleaceae; genus Microcoleus; species Microcoleus sp. F4-D5. The sequence continues at coordinate 24,070 of NZ_JAUBSX010000019.1, forward strand.
ACAGAGTTTTTGAGTCCAGTAGAGCACCCTGCGATCGTGCCTCAGCAACTGATCGGAAACCAATTTTTTTGACAAAAAACTAGGATTTTACGCGAGTCTTTACCAAAAAACCAAGGTCATGACCTTGGTATCACTATGTGAGTTTTAACATCCCATAGTTAGACCCCAGCTCAAGAAGTGACGGCGAGGGTAGATTTTGCCCAATTAAATTCCCCAACTTCAGCGACAACTTCCCCCGCAGTTTCTGCCCCAACCAGCACCAACTGTACCGCACAAGCTTTTAACTCTGGCTGTTTGGAATCTGGACAGCTTGCAGCATGAGTCAGGCCATTGGCTTCAGCACTTTCGGCCCACAGATAACCCCAGTGCATCGGTACAAACAGAGTACCGGGCGCGATCGCCTTGGTGACTTTTGCCGGAAACTGCGACTTGCCGCGGCGCGATCGAACTTCCAGCAAATCCCCCTCCTTAATCTGCAATTTGGCAGCATCGCGCGGGTGAATTTCCAAAAACGGATCGGGGTGCAATTGATTGATTTTGTCAGTTCTACCCGTGCGCGTCATCGTGTGCCAGTGTCCGTAAAGTCTCCCTGTCGTCAGCACAAACGGATAGTTCGGATCGGGAGGTTCTGACAGTCCCCGGGAGTGATAGGCGGAAAATCTCGCCCGCGCGTCGTCCGTGTGAAAACGCCGGTCAGTATACAGCCGTTTCGCTTCCTTCCCGCGAGGCACAGGCTGATTTTCCGGGCAAGGCCACTGCTGGGGGCCTTGGAGGCGCAAATACTCATGGCTCAGGCCAGTTACATCGCAAGGCCTCCCTTCTGTCAACTGCACGTACTCTTTGAATACGTCACCAACATTCTCGAAAGCAAAGTGTTGGGCAAAACCCAATCGGCGGCCCACTTCAGCGAAAATCCTCCAGTCGTCGCGCGCTTCTCCGGAGGGAGTGTCGAAACCCGGACACAACGTAACGCGGCGTTCGGAATTCGTCATTACTCCGGTTTTTTCGCTCCACTGCGTTGCCGGCAGCAGGATGTGAGCGTAGGCCGACGTTTCAGTGGGATAGTAAGCTTCTTGATAAATAGTAAAGGGCGATCGCAGCAAAGCGGCTTTAGTGCGTTCCAAATCCGGCATACTCACCACCGGATTAGTAGCTGCAATCCACAGCAACTCGACATCGCCAGTTTCCAAACCGGTAATCATCTCCCAAGCTGTGCGGCCCGGATTCGGGGAAATACTTCCCGGTGCGATTCCCCAAAACTTCTCGACTTGGGTTCTGTGTTCGGCATTTTTCACAAACCGGTAGCCTGGGAGCAAGTGAGACAGTCCTCCGGCTTCCCGCCCTCCCATCGCGTTTGGCTGGCCGGTCAGGGAAAACGGGCCGCATCCCGGTTTGCCGATTTGACCGGTCATCAAGTGCAAATTAATCAGCGATCGCACCTTTGCCGTGCCTTCGGAGGACTGGTTGATTCCCATCGACCACAGCGACAAAACCCGCTGCGACTGTTCCCAGTAGTTTGCCGCCGTTTCTAACTCGCCCACAGTAATGCCGCAGCGCGATGCTACAAACTCCGGCGTGTAGCTGCCAATCACCTCAGCAAAAGCTGAAAAATTCGCCGTGCATTCTTCAATAAACTCAGGATCTATTGCTTGCCCGCGCAACAGCAAATATGCAATTCCGTTAAGCAAATCTATATCCGTACCCGGTTTAATTGCTAAGTGCAAATCGGCCGCTTCAGCAGTCGGAGTCCGCCTCGGATCTACCACAATCATCTTGACATGTGGATGCTTTTTGTGGTATTTTGCTAATCGATTAAACACAATCGGATGGCATTCCGCTGCATTGCTGCCGATAATAAAAGCGCAATCTGTTAATTCTAAATCCTCGTAACAGCAAGGCGGCCCGTCCGAACCAAAACTTTGAACGTATCCCGAAACTGCTGAAGACATACACAAGCGAGAATTCGCATCAAAATTATTTGTACCCAGACAACCTTTCATGAGTTTCTGGGCAACATAATAATCTTCTGTTACGAATTGACCCGAACCGTAAACGCACAAAGCATCGGGGCCGCTGGTGCTGCGAATTGTTTGGATGCGGTTAACAATTGCATCGAGAGCTTCGTCCCAGCTAGCGCGGCGGAAGGGTTGGTCGAGAGCATCTCGCATCATCGGATACAGCAGCCGATCGCTCCGAATCGACTCTGTTACAGTTGCTCCCTTAATACAAACCATGCCCTGACTTGATGGGTGATTGCGATCGCCCCGGACTTTCCAATTTTGTTTTGTGTCAGGAACAACTTCTAGACCGCAACCTACACCGCAGTATGGGCAAAGAGTTTTTATAGTTTCCATCTGGTGATTTTAGATGCTAATTTTTGAAAGCTAATGGGTAATTGGTAATTCGTCATTATAGTCGGAACAGAGGGCTCCTGCAAATAATGTATCAATAATTACTAAATTACCGCAAAAATGCTTTACAACAACGGACAATACCCTGATTTAAAATTAACCGCTCTCTTACTAAAACTCGCGATCTATCGGGGTTGTAGCCAGCTTGTCGCTGCTTTTAAATTCCTCTCAAATAGAGGGACTCCTGCCCTAAATTTTGTCACCCCAAGGATGGGGCTAGGAAGAATATTTGCAGGACTAAAACAGCGGGCAGGTACTACTTTTGACTTGGTTGTTGATACCAATCATAGATTAAGTGCGGCACTGTTATGTCGCTTACTTCCCTGTTTTAACTTCTAATACGCCGCCGTTGTTGGGGCTAAAAGTTACTTGGAATTCAGCAATTTTTTCAGCGCCTGCTGCGGCACCTGCAGGAGTTTGCAAAATCGGCAAAGGAGTTTCTGTGAGGAAATCTTTAGCTGCTTTATTTGTGGGCTCGAACTGTAGGATATCGCCGTTTTGTTTCGCTTTGACCCGATAAGTCAAACTTTCGGTAAATGTTGGAATTGTTCTCCACTTTTGGTCGATTTGTGCATACAACTTCTGTCCGATCGCATCGAGTTCGGCTTGGTCAGAAATCTCTGATGTGGCACTGGTTGCTGCATTGGGCGAGGCAGCCGTCGCGGCGGCAGCGATGGGTGCAGGGCTGGCAGCAGCAGCGATGGGTGCAGGACTGACAGCAGCGATGGGTGCAGGGCTGGCAGCAGCGATGGGTGCAGGACTGACAGCAGCGATGGGTGCAGGGCTGGCAGCAGCAGCGATGGGTGCAGGGCTGGCAGCAGCAGCGATGGGTGCAGGGCTGGCAGCATCAGCGATCGAACTTGCTGCAATTTGCGGGCTGGGGGGAGAACTCACAACCGCCGCCGCAGTCGCCGCCTGCGGTGCAGTTTCTGCTAGTTTCGCTTGCTTTAGCTGGCTGGAAATACCCGACATATTGACCGCAGCTAAAGTAACCATTGCTACCAACCAGGAGACGGCCAGGATGCCGCCTTTGATCGGCGAGGCTTCTCGGGGTTCGGCAGCGTGAGGCACAAAGGGTGCAGGTGCGATCGGCTTGTTAGCAGTCTCCCCAAGCGCACGCTTTTTGCTAGCAGGTAATGGCATCGGTAGCGCGACGGCTTCTGTCTCCGAGTCCGTTGCTTCACCTTCTTCGTGGTGCGCGTAGCGAGAAAACAGGAACTCCAAAGCAAAGTTCCGCAGTTCGTAGTATTTCGGGTCTTCCATAATCCGCGCCCGGTTGCGGGGACGGCTGAACGGAACGTGCATATCTTCGCCGATGGAAGCAGCAGGCCCGTTGGTCATCATCACGATGCGATCGGCTAAAAACAGCGCTTCGTCAATATCGTGAGTAATCATAATGACGGTAATTTTGTGTTCCCGCCAAATTTTCAGCAATTCTTCCTGCAACTCTTCGCGCGTAATTGGGTCTAGAGCCCCGAAAGGTTCGTCTAAAATCAAGAGTTTGGGTTGAGTTGCCAGAGCTCGGGCGATCGCCACCCGCTGTTTCATCCCCCCGGACAATTGGCCCGGTCTTTTGTTACCAGCTTCGGTCAGCCCCACTAATTCCAAGTGTTCCTTGACGATGGTATTGTGTTCGTCTGGGGACTTTTCCGGGTAAACATTTTCAACGCCGAGGTGAATGTTTTCAGTAGCAGTCAGCCACGGTAGCAGCGAGTAGTTTTGAAACACCACCATTCTGTCTGGTCCAGGTTCAGTAATCCGCGAACCTTGCAGGGCCACTTCTCCGTTTGTCGGGCCGTTGAATCCCGCGATCATATTCAGCAAAGTTGATTTGCCGCAGCCAGAGTGACCGATCAAACAAATAAATTCGCCTTCATTAATAGTCAGGTTTACACCGTCGAGAACGACGTAAGGGCCTTTAGGAGTTTCGTAGACTTTCGATACGTCTTTAATAGTAAGAAAGTCTGGCTTGTCCGTTTGAATTTTGGTTGTTTGGGGGGTTTTGAGAGTTTGCATATTTTCAGGAGGGGGATTTTGAGTTGGGGAATTAGACATGACAACTGAGGATTGAGAAGTTGAAATTAGGGAGTTAGGAAGCGGGAAATGTGGAGTCTTGTTTCCTGATTTCTTGCTCCTGATTCCCTTCCTATTTGCTGCTTATGCTGGCAGTTTGATGGAACACTGACTGCCTATTTGTTCAATTAAGATTTCTTCAATGCGGACGCCGCGCTTGATTTTGACATTGTGAAGATAGTCGATCGGGTCGTCTAGATTAAATACAGTGCCGTCAAATAGCTCGATCGTCCGGCGATCTCTGGCGATATCCGGCAAACCCAATTCGCGCACTGCTTGACCGAAAACATCGGGCCGCAAAACTCGATCGACCACTTCCACCCAGTTTTTCGGGAACGGAATCAGTCCCCAGCGAGCCATCTGCGCCATTACCCACACCATTTCTAGGCGGTCTGGACAATTGGTTTTGTCAACGTAGAACTGGTTGAAGTTGTAAAGCATTTCTGGTTCTGCCTCCGTACCGCAGTTGTACGGGTCGAGGAACCCCGGACGGATGTCTTTGGGATCGACACCGATGTATTGTCCTTGGCTAATCAATTCAAGGACTTCTTCGCGGTTGCGGCGGTCGTCGCAGTAGTCGCAGGCTTCCAAAAGCGCTTTGACGAGGGCGAGGTGAGTTTGAGGATATTTCTGAGCCCAATCTTCGGTAACACCGAGAACTTTTTCGATGTGTCCGGGCAGAATATCGAGGGAACGGGTCATGACAAAACCCGTACCGCTGTTGACTGCGTGGGAGTTCCAGGGGTCGCCCGAACAGTAGCCGTCAATATTGCCTGCTTTTAAATTCGATACCATCTGCGGGGGCGGAATCACGGTCAAGCCCACGTCGAGGTCGGGGTCGATGCCGCCGGCGGCCAGCCAGTAGCGGAACAGCAGGTTGTGCATGGAGGCCGAGTGTACCGTGCCCAAGGTGTGAACTTTATCCGGAGTCTTGGCGATCGCAGCTTTGAAATCCTCTAATGTCCGAATGCCTTGTTGGTAAAGGTGTTTGCTGAAAACAATCGAATTGCCGTTGCGAGACAGGGTGAGGGCGCTGCAGACGGGCACAGGGGCTTCACCGTCGAGGCCCAACAGCATGGCGACCGGCATTCCTGCGACCATTTGCGCCGCGTCCAGCCGTCCTTCGGCGACTCCTTTGGCGATCGCTTTCCAGCTAGGTTCGCGGCTGAGAGTAACTTCTTCCAAGCCGTGCGCTTGGAAAAATCCTTTTTCTTTAGCTACAACTAGGGGCGCGCAGTCGGTGAGGGGAATAAAGCCGATGTCGAGGTTGATTTTTTCCAGACCGTTGCGGGCGATGACAGGCGGTTGTTGTTTGGCCCGGCGCTGTTTGACCCGCTTTTGCTGGTTGAGGAAGTAAACCATTTCGTTCCGCAGCGCGTAGTAACTCGGATGGTTGACCACTTCCATGCGCTTGCGGGGGCGGGGAATGTTCACTTCGAGGATTTGCCCGATTTGCGCTTCCGGGCCGTTGGTGAGCATTACGATGCGATCGCTCAATAATAAAGCCTCATCCACGTCGTGAGTTACCATCACGCTGGTGACTTTGCTTTCCTCGCAAATTTTCATCAACTGGTCTTGCAAACCGCCGCGAGTTAAGGCATCGAGGGCTCCGAAGGGTTCGTCTAGCAGCAGCAGTTTGGGGCGAATCGCCAGGGCGCGGGCGATCGCAACTCTTTGTTTCATCCCCCCAGAAATTTCGCCCGGGCGTTTGTCGGCCGCGTGTCCGAGTCCGACCAATTTAATGTGGTGTTCGATCACCAACTCGCGATCTTCTTGAGAGTTACCGCTGTAAATTTCATTTACTGCTAGGGCAATATTTTCGCGCACCGTCAGCCAAGGTAGCAGTGAGTAATTTTGAAACACCACCATTCTGTCCGGGCCTGGATCGCGGACTTCGCGCCCTTCTAAAGTAATCCCGCCCTGACTTGCTTTGTCGAGGCCGGCGATGATATTTAGCAGCGTAGATTTGCCGCAGCCAGAGTGTCCGATTAAGGTGATGAATTCTCCCTTTTTAATTTTAAGTTCGATATTTTTAAGAGCGATGTATTGCTCTCCATTGGGCAAGTTAAATACGCGGTCAACGTGGTCTACTTCAACAAATACTGACATGGCTATTTTAGGTTAGTTTGTAATTTCTAGATGCTGATTATTAATTGGGCATCGGGCACTCGTACTGAGCGCAGTCGAAGTATTGGGCATTGGGGATGGGGAATTGGGAATGGGCCAAACAGGGCCTTGGGGATTTGGAATTGTTAGTCATAAAAAGACTGTTGAATAACTAATCAGGGTATAAAATACTAGCCATTAACCCTTAATTCTTACTCATTCCCCATTCCCAATTTCCCATTCCCCATTCCCATTCCCAAATCCTATTTCTGTTCTTCTGGAACAACTTTGGAGGCGATGAAACCAACGATTCTGTCTAAAATCAAACCGACGATTCCTACATAAAGCACTGCCAAAATCACGTGGCTGAGTCGAGAACTGTTGTAAGCGTCCCAGATGAAGAAGCCGATACCGACGCCGCCGACTAACATTTCCGCAGCTACGATCGCCAGCCAAGACAAACCGATGCCAATTCTCAAGCCAGTGAAGATGTAAGGAACTGAAGAAGGGAGCAGGATTTTCCAGAAGTATTTTTGGTTGGGGAGGCGCAAGACGCGGGCGACGTTTCTGTAGTCTTGGGGTATTTGTTGAACGCCTACTGTGGTATTAATTAAAATCGGCCAAATTGCTGTAATTAAAATTACAAAAAGTGCTGAAACTTCGTTAGCTTTCACCCCCATTGCTTCAAAGGGGTTGAACTGTTGAAATACGGCCAGGGCGATCGGGAGCCAAGCCAGGGGCGGGATAGTTCTGAATACTTGAAACAGCGGGTCTAAAGCATCGAACATTAAGGAGTTTGTGCCGATGAGGATTCCCAAACTGATGCCGAGAACTGCTGCTAGAGTAAATCCGATCGCCACCCGCTGCAAGCTTGCCGCCAGTTGCCAAAATAAGCCTTTGTCGGTGCCGCCTCTGTCAAAGAACGGATTGATAATCAGTTCCCAGCTTTCTTGGACAGCTTTAATTGGCCCCGGCAAGCTGGATGAGGCATCGTGGCAGAGGATTTGCCAAACTACGAGCAGAACTGCGATCGCAACTAGCGGGCGGATGATTTTTCTGCGGTTTTTTTGAACCCGATCCAAAACGAAATTTACGGGATTTTTGCTTTTAGTAACAGCGATGTTTGTTGCCATTTTTGTTCTTGGAGTATTGTGAATAATCGATTATTTGTAGATACTTTGAAGTGTTCGCCGTGTCTGGGGTGGGTTGAGTTAGGAAACCCAACTCCACTCAATTTTAAACTCGGTCAACTATCACCAGCGAACAGTCAACAGTGAACAGTCAACAAACTAATTATGCTTTTTTGATTGCCAGACCCTTCAGATATTCTTCTGGTTTTTCTGGGTCAAACTTCACGCCGTCAAAGAAGGTTTCGACACCGCGAGAACTGGTAGTAGGAATTTGGGCCGCGGGGACGCCAAGTGCTGTCGCTGCTGCTTTCCAAATATCTTCGCGGTTAACTTTATCAACGGTTGCTTTGATGTCGGTAGTTGCCGGGATATAACCCCAGCGAATATTTTCAGTGAGGAACCAAGCATCGTGACTCTTGTAGGGATAGGAAGCATTGTCAGCCCAGAATTTCATGGCCACTGGGCTGGCGGCTTCAATGCGACCGGTACCGTAGTCAATTTGACCTTTAGAGCGACCGATAATATCTGCTACGGGTACTTTTAACCACTTATCTTGAGAGATAATTTGGCACATCTCATCGTGATTTTCTGCCTTATCGCACCACTGCTGGGCTTCCAGTACGGCCATTGTAATTGCTTTTGCAGCTTTGGGGTTTTTGTCAACCCAATCTCCTCTTAAACCTAAAGCTTTTTCAGGATGATCTTTCCACATTTCTCCTGTTATTAAGGCGGTGTATCCTACCTTTTGAGTAACTAGCTGAGCATTCCAAGGTTCGCCTACGCAAAAGGCTTCCATGCTGCCAGATTTCATGTTCGCTACCATTTGGGGCGGCGGTATGGGAATCACGGAAACATCTGTATCTGGATTAATACCGCCGGCTGCTAGCCAATAGCGTATCCACAAGTCGTGGGTGCCGCCGGGAAAGGTCATAGCAATAGGAACGTTTTGATTTGCAAAAGCTGCTTTCAGCGGTGCGCTGTCTGTACCTACTTTTAAATCTAGGTATTTCTTGCTGAGCGAAATTGCCTGACCGTTTGTATTTAACCGGGCGAGAATGTACATCGGCACAGGCTGGTTGCCTTTGGTAATTGTGCCTAATGTCATTTGGTAAGGTATGGGGGATAAGATGTGGGCTCCGTCAATGCCGCCTTTGTCGGAACCGAGTTCTAAGTTGTCGCGAGTAACTGGCCAAGATGCTTGTTTGGTAACTTGTACGTCTTTCATGCCGTACTTGGCAAATAGCCCTTTTTCTTGGGCAATGATTAAGGGCGCTGAGTCGGTGAGGGCGATGAATCCGAGTTTGGCTGCGGTAACTTCTGGGGCGTCGGCAGGGTTGATGTTGACTGCTGGGGCGGCAGTGGGCGAAGCGCCGCCGGCTGCGGGGGTGGCACCTCCGTTAGATGTGGTGGAACTGGAACTGCAACCGTGGGCTAGGAGGGTGCCGGCTGCTGTTGCTCCGGCGGTTATAATGAATTTTCTTCTGGAAAGGTTGCTCATTTGTCTTGAATTGTTGTTGTACTTTGAGATGGTGGAAATGTGAAATGTGAGATTGATTGGCGACCTTGGCATCGCATCTCACATTGTGAGATCAGGCGTCGATCGACACTTTGCCGATCGCCCGCGCGCTGCAAGCTAAAATGAACCCTGGTTCTAAGTCTCGGGCCGCGTCGGGTTGGCTGTCGTAGACTGTTTGGCCTTCTAGGAGTTGCTGCTTGCAAGTGCCGCAGGTTCCCGACCGGCAACTGCTGTCAAGTTCGACTCCGGCCCGTTCGGCAACATCGAGAATGAACTCATCTTCGCTGCAAGGAACTTCTTTGCCCGATCGAGCGAAAATTACAGTAGATGTCTGAGGTTTGGCTGCCGAGACTGCTGTTTCGTCCCTGTCAACCGTCAGTTGCAGTTGCCGGTTGAGCGAAACTACATTTTCTTGAGATGGATTGGGAACCGCCCCGAAGTTATCGACTAACAGTTGGCGCAGCACTGGTTTGAGGTCTTCGCAAGGGATGCTTTTTTGGACGCAAGTACCCAAATGAGCGTCTTTTCCAACCGTGCCTCCCATGTAAATGTCTACACCTTCAAGGGTTTTGCCGTTCTTGCGAACTTTTGTTCCCATCAAACCAATGTCTGCTACTTGGGGTTGACCGCAGGAATTGGGGCAACCCGTCCAGTGAATTCTGACCGGTTTGGGAACTGACAGTTCGAGTTCGAGTTCCTCAATCATTGCCACGGCGCGGCTTTTGGTTTCGATGAGGGCGAAGTTGCAAAACTTAGCGCCGGTGCAGGAAACCAATGCCCGCATCAGGGGTGCGGGGTTGATGGAAAAACGCTGCAACAGCGGTTCTTTGACCAGCGATTCAATCCGCGAGTCGGGAACGTTAGGAACAATCACGTTTTCTTCGACGGTGAGCCTGAGCTCGCCGCTGCCGTAAACCTCGGCGATTCTGGCCAAATCGAACAAATCCGATGCCTGCAGCCGTCCGACGGGAACGTGCAACCCTACATAGTTGAGCCCTGATTGTTTTTGCGGGTAGATGCCGATGTGGTCGCGTTTGTCCCAGAGGATTTCATCTTTGGGGGCGGCGGCGGGCAAAGTGCGACCTAATTCTTGTTCGACTTCGGATCGGAATTGTTCGATTCCCAGTTCGTCAATCAGCCACATCAGTCGCGATTTTTGGCGGTTTACTCTCGGGCCTCGATCGCGAAACACAGTTAAAATTGCTTTGCACAAATCTACAACGTCGCCGGGACTTGCCCAGGCGTTGAGGGGAACTGCTGCCTCGCAGCGTTTGGCGGAGAAGAAACCGCCGACTAAAACGTTAAAGCCGATGTTGCCGTCTTTGTAGGCTGGTACGAAGGCGATGTCGTTGATTTCTGCGTGGACTGAGTTGTCGCGGCAGCCTGCGATCGCAATATTAAACTTTCTCGGCAAATTTGAAAACGCGGGGTTGCCTTCGCCGCTGTTCGTAATCAAATCTTGGACTTGGTTCGCCAGTTCTCGCGTATCAATCAGTTCGTCGGCGTCCAGGCCCGCGACTGGGGAACCCGTGATGTTACGCACGTTGTCCATCCCGGACTGGATGCTGGTCATGCCCGCTTCTTTGAGGCGGCGGAAGATGTCGGGTACGTCTTCGATGCGAATTCCTCGCAGTTGCAGGTTTTGTCTGGTGGTGATGTCGGCGCTGCCGTCGTCCCCGTAGCGCTGGACGATTTCTGCTAGCGTTCTGGTTTGATTGCTAGTAATGATGCCGTTGGGCAAGCGCAGCCGCATCATAAATTTGCCGGGAGTTACTGGCCGAAAAAAGATGCCGAGCCATTTGAGGCGGTGCTCGCGATCGATTTCGTCCATTGCTTGCCAGCCGATTGCGGCGAAGTGGTCGAGTTCGGCTGTTAATGCTAAGCCATCTTTTTCGGCTTTGAGTTTTTCAAACTTGTTCAGGCTCGCTTGGGCTTTGGGTTCTACTGTTTGGGTCATCGGTTTACCCTCGCTGCTGGCTTGTTGGGGAGAAGTATTGACTTGGAGCATAAAGTGTGTGTTTCCTGCTAACCTTAGTGAGTGTATGGATTTAAAACTGTATATTTAGTTACTCGATCGAATTTCTTTTAAGCATGGTTAGTCTTCTGTATATTTCAGCTTTACTAGGCGCTGCCTCGAACTGCGCCAAACTATGTATAGTTATAGTTGCTACCGATGGTTCGGTCGATCGCTGCGTTTCGATGCACCTTTGTTATGAGCTAATGTAAAGCCCGCGATTGTAAATATTCGTAGCTATTTTTACAAAATATTGAGTTTTATGAATATTTCGCATCAGGCAGATGCGTTTTATACATGGGTAATGGGTAAAGAGGCCCACATAACCGAAAAATCTCTCTAAATCTTTAGAATTGGAAGGGGAGAGGGGGAATTTGGGATATCTAAGATTAATGTTGTGAGTGCGATCGCAGAATTAAAACGCGATCGTCACACAATTAGATGGGTTCCTGTCACATAATTTGTCTCAAAACATCACCTTCTCTGCTATGCCAGCGTCACTCTTGATTTTCCAATAACGAGAGAAGATACAAGTATCGAATTCAGGGAATGTCTCATGTTTTTAGTTCAACTTATTCCCGGGGCTATTTCCGAAATGCTTGCCTCTGTTACCGATACGGGTTGTTTGACTTTAGCCGATCGCTACGGTTTGATGGCCGCTGTTTTGGACGACTCTCTCGACGATGAATGCAGACTTTCGATCAACCGCCTGCTGCGTTCTGTAGTGAAGGGAAGAGTCAAGATAGTCAACGAACTCTCGGCGATATGTTAACAGCATTTAAATAACAGCATTTAAAAAATAGCAATGCCCAATAGTTGCGAGCAACTATTTGTGAAATTTGATTGATTTTATGCAGCGCTTCAAGTGTTGAAAACACCGCCCGAGTTAGAAGGAACCAGCGATGCCTGCACCGGATGTATTGCAGGAACTTTGTTGACTGTTGTAAAAACGTGCGATCGCTCCTCGCCGTCAATCGATTTTAGATTTGAGATTTGAGATTTTAGATTGACTCTACGGATAAATGCTCTTTCTTGAGGATTTTCGATTTGAGATGCTTTCGATTGATTCCACGGATAAATCCCGGGGCTTGTACCACCTTTGAAATTCTTGGTCAGTCGATTTTCGATTTTCGATTTACTCCACAAGACTGGCACTGCATCAATCTTCGATCGATAAATTGACCGCAGATGAAAAGCAGATAAACAGCAATCAACGCTGATGCTTTTCCTGAATAGTTTGTGAATGAATCCAATGCAAGTCTACAGATGAATCTGGGATCTTGAACAAGACCGTTACCCGTTCACCTGCCCAAGAGTCGAAGGGTGTCAAGTTTTTCTCCCTCCACTACAGCAGTCGGGGGCTTGGCTCCATTTTGGGGCGGGGTCAAAAAAATTTCGGATTATCCAATTCTGGCAACAAGTGCGGCACTTAAAAAAAAAGTGCATCTCCACAGAGAGTTTCGATCGGCGAGCGAGTCGGTGCGGTCGATCGCCTATAATAGAATTCTGGGCGATCGGCATTTTAGGACTTTGAAGACTGAAGTCCTCACTACAAAAATAATTATCATTATTGAACCACCGGGCTGGAGATGACCGAAAGCATCCAGGATACAAGCCCCCGGATTCATCCGTGGAGAAATCAAAAACGTGTATCCGAGAAACTTGCCCCCAAATTTATCCGTGGGGTCAATGCTTCAATTCTTTAATCTCAAATCTCAAATCTAAAATCGATTGACAGGCAACTTATGAAAATTATTAATCAAACAATCGAAATACTAACAGAGTCAGGCATCGGTATCTACAACATCACGCCCCAAATTGTCGAGTTTCTTGACAGCAGTGCGATCAAAAATGGACAATTGCTAGTATTTTCCCGACACACTACTACAGCTTTAGCAATCAATGAAGATGAAGAAAGATTGCTAACAGATATTAAAGTATACCTGCAAAAATTAGCGCCTCCTGGCGACAAATACCTGCACAACGACTTGCATTTAAGAATAGTTCCGCCAGATGAACCGATCAACGCTCACTCTCACTTGATGGCAATGACGCTCAATACCAGCGAAGTAATTCCAATTGCTGAAGGTAAATTAGCACTGGGGACTTGGCAATCTGTTTTATTTTTCGATTTAGACGGGCCGCGAAATAGAACTGTATTTATTCAAATTATGGGTGAATAGTTAGTAAAAAGAAGAAACAAGAAGTCAGCAGGAAGAAAACATACACAGCAAGCTTTTGAGCGAGCCATATTTTATGTTTAATTAGGTGGATTTACTGATGGCGCGATCGCCGGACCAAATCTTTACCGAAACTTTAATAAACTGGGTCGGAATTTGTGATTTACTGAAAATTAAAAACAGTCGATCGTGCAGACTGGACACTTTAAAACTCATTCCCAGGGAGCATTTTATGAATTCTATTGCTAAAAACAGCATCCACTGGACTTACTCAGTGGCTGTTTTCTGTGCCCTTTTCGCAATACAGCCACAAAAAGCTACAGCAGCAACGCTATCTAACGGCTGGAATTATGCGATCGATTCCTTCAACGACGGCGTGACAGGGGCCCAAATCGGCGGGGGCGAATTTGAATTTTACGGCATCGCCATCAAAGAAACATCAGATACAGCTTTCATCGCGATTAACTCCAATCTAAGTTTAGCAGGATACGCCGACCCGCTAGCTCAAAGAGGCAACATCAACTACGGCGATTTATTCTTCAATTTTTCCGGTCAAGATTTCAAGACAGCTAACGCAAACGGCAGCTTGTTTGGTATCCGCTTTGCCGAAGGAAATGACTCCGGCGTAGCGACCACAGGCATTTACAGTAACGTTACTGCTAAAAACGTCACCCAAATTAACTCTGGATTTACAAATATAAGTCAATTCAATACGGTAGTTGCATCTCAAGGTGGAACCCCATCAATGGGCGATTTAGCTGCCACCGACCCCTATTTTGAACAAACAGGTAACTGGACGGTTCTCAACTCAATAGCTACGGGTACAAAAGTAGGAGACATCAATCTTTTAACGCCAGCTACTTTGAGCGCCCTCGGTCTTAATTTCGGTCAGTTTAATGCAGTAGGTTCTCAAACAATCGGATTCAGTTTCAATAAATCCTCAATGCCTTCGGGGAACTATATTGCTAACTTGTTGGCCGAGTGCGCTAACGATGCGATCGCCATTAAAGGATCGTTTGAACAAGGCTATGCTGAACCAGTACCAGAACCTGCTACTATATTCGGTACTTTAGCCGGATTTGCGATTCTAGGCATTGGCGCAGCGAAACGCAAAATTAAGTGCAAGATTAGCTAAAATGGATTTTAGATCGAGTCCCGTAGGGACACGGCAATCCCGTGTCCTGCACTTCATAAACTGCAATCTGCTGTATCTACTACTCCTCTAAGCTAGATTGAAATTGGCAGCATTAATCTGGCTGGCAGACACTCCATTCAGAGAAGCTAAAATCTGACCACTTGCTGACAAACGGATGAAACTTGCACTGTTTTCTTGAGTAATTGACAGTTGGGAGAAAGTGAGATTGTTGGCCAGTATTAGCAAATCTTTGCCCTCCTCAAAATCCAAGATAGTATCGATGCCAGAATTGGTGGAAAGCAAGAATCGATCGTTGCCAGCACCTCCTGACAAAACATCACTTCCCAAACCGCCAGTCAGCAAATCATCACCGTTACCACCCAGTAGAAGATCGGTGCCATCACCGCCATTCAAACTGTCATCACCGCGACCGGCATACAAAACATCATCACCGCTACCTCCCAGCAATGTATCGTTACCATTGCCACCATAAAGAGTGTCATTCCCAAGGCATCCATCTAGCAAATCGTTATTTTGATTTCCGCTTAAGAAATCATTGCCATCACCTCCGCAGATACTATCATCTCCGAAGTTACCGTAAAGACTATCCTCACCTTCGCTGCCCGAGATAATATCATTTCCCTTACCCCCCAATCCGATATCATTTCCTTTATCGCCGTCGATAAAATCAGCACCGAAATTGCCAAAAAGTAAGTCGTTGTCTTCCTTGCCATTTATCGAATCGTTCCCCCGATCGCCGAAAATGAGATCTTCACCTTCACCGCCCAAAATGATATCATTGTGTTTGCCACCCGACAGGATATCATCTCCCCGATCGCCGCTAACAAAATCATTTTGTTTGTTGCCGTAAAAAGTATCGTTGTTTTCGCCTCCGTATAAGTTGTCATTGCCGAAACCCGCATCGAATATGTTCGGACTTGAACTGCCGTAAAAAGCGTCATTGTCCGGCGTACCAAACTGGATTTCACCACTGCCATTGCTGGTGATAGTATTTTCAAATTCATTGGGTACATCCAAATTTGGATACTCAATAGTATTGCAAATGCAATCAGTTTCAGTTGAAGTGGGTGTCGGCGTTTCCAGTGGCGTTGGCGTCGGAGTTGCCGATGGTGTGGGAGTTGGTGAAGTCGGAGTTTCCGATGGTGTGGGAGTTGGCGTCGGTGTTGGTGTTGGCGCTGGTGTTGGCGCTGGCGTCGGTGTTGGTGTTGGCGCTGGTGTTGGCGCTGGCGTCGGAGTTTCCGATGGCGTCGGAGTTTCCGATGGCGTCGGCGGTGTTGGCGCTGGCGTCGGTGTTGGCGTCGGCGGTGTCGGCGGTGTTGGCGCTGGCGTCGGTGTCGGCGTTGGTGTAGGCGCTGGTGTCGGTGTCGGTGGTTCTGGTGTGGGCGTTGGTGTGGGCGTCGGCGGTGTGGGCGTCGGTGTGGGCGCTGGTGTCGGTGTCGGTGGTTCTGGTGTCGGTGTCGGTGGTTCTGGTGTGGGCGTTGGTGTCGGTGTCGGTGGTTCTGGTGTGGGCGTTGGTGTAGGCGTTGGTGGTTCTGGTGTGGGCGTTGGTGGTTCTGGTGTGGGCGTTGGTGTCGGTGTCGGTGGTTCTGGTGTCGGCGTTGGCGTTGGTGTCGGCGTTGGCGGTGTCGGTGTCGGTGGTTCTGGTGTCGGCGTCGGCGCTGGCGTCGGTGCAGTGTAGTTAATAATAGTTGTGGTAGCGGTATCAGCGGTAATTATTGGTGTTACCGCTGCGATGCCTGTGGGATCTGACAGGGTGACGGTAATAGTTTCATCGGGTTCAACCGTGGTGTCGCCCAACACATCCAGAGTGATGGTTTTTGATGTTTCACCTGTCGCAAAATTAATTGTGCCAGTAGCAGTTTTTGCCCCAGAAGTGCCGCCGATATTGTTGTAATCGCTGCCGTTGGTAGCTGTTCCTGCGATCGCATATTTGACGCTACTTGCCCCGTTAGTGACGTTGCTGCGAGTCACAGTGAAAGTTAGAGGTTTTTTGCCGCTATTGCCTTCGTCAATGCTGGCAGTATCGGTGGCAATGGCATAAGCAACAGAAACCCGATCGGAAATAGTTAGTGTTGTTTTTTTTGTGAAGCCCGCAATCCCACCAGTAATTGTCCCCAAGTTGAAAATTACAGTTTCGGGGTTTTCAGAGAGATTGTCAGGCTTGATAGTAACTGCAATATTCTTGGTGAGTTCGTCACCTGTTGAACCTGCGGGGAAGGTAATCGAAGTAGGGGAAAAGGTGTAGTCTGTATTTTGGGTGGCTGTGCTGCTGGAGTCGAGGAGAATTGGCACAACTACATCGTTTAAGGGAGTGCCACCGGTGATGTTGACGGGAATATTAACTACTGTGTCTGTTGTTCCTTCCACGCCGCTGTAAGTTGCTGCACCGAAATTAACTGTATTCGATGTATTCAGTAGAACCGAGACAGTTTGATCGAAAGCCGTAGCTATATCCAACTTGCCGTCAGCATTAAAATCTCTCGCAAGCATATAAGCATATGCGAAAGAATTCGGGATCGTAAAGTTGCTGATAGTACCAAATTTACCCGTACCATCTCCTAACAAAACTGAAAGGTAGGTACTAAAGTAGTTAGACGTGGCTAAATCGAGTTGGCCGTCGGCATTAAAATCCCCTGCAACCACAGATTGGGGAAATCCTCCAGTAGTTGCGACATTAAAGTTGTTAGCAGTATCAAAATTACCCGTACCATCTCCCAAGAAGACTGAGACAGATTTATCGGTGCTGTTATTAGTGGCGATATCGAGTTTGCTGTCACCATTAAAGTCGCCTGTGACGACGGTTCGCTGAGTCCCGCCGATGCTGCCATTGTTAGTGGGGGAGCTAAGGTTAACGGGGGAGTTAAAGTTGCCTTTACCATCTCCTAAGAAAACGGAGATGTTATTAGTCTTTTCATTGTTAGACGTGACTAAATCGAGTTTGCCGTCGCCGTTAAAGTCGGCTGTGGCAACAGTAAACTTTGGTGTTTGTGTACTAATCTTAACGGGAGTGCCAAAGCTACCAGTACCGTCTCCAAAAAGTATTGAAATGAAGTTATCAAAAATGGAGTAAGGAGTTGTGGCTAAATCTAACTTGCCATCTCCATTAAAGTCACCGGTTACGATCGACTTATGATCTATCCCTTGACCGAAATTGGTAGGATCGCCAAAACTGCCAGTACCCGTCCCCAGTCGGATCGAAACGAAATTGCCGTTATTGGAAAAACCGAAATTCGTTGTAGCTAAATCGAGTTTGCCATCTCCATTAAAGTCGCCCACTGCAACGCCATTGGGATTCTCTTTACCTGGCTTAAATAAGCTGATAGGAGTACCAAAGCTGCCCGTAGTACCCGTCCCCAACAATATGGCAAGATCTTTTGGGAAGTTGTTTTCCCCCATTGGCACTACTAAGTCGAGGAAACCGTCACCATTAAAATCGCCGGTACCAATGTCAGAAATCCTTCCTTGGCCCGAACTATAGTTTCTGGCTTCACTTAAGGTTGCAAGGACGTGGTTGTATGCTGCTAGAACTTCGGGCCGAAATGCTAAAGGGGCTGCTATTTTCCCGGTAGTGACTTCTAGTTCCCAGTCGCCGCCTTTTGCTGCACTTCCGGTGAGGTTTTTGGAGGCGGCAACGTTGGTATTTGTGAGTTGGGCGATGCGCTGGATGAAGGTGAAACCGTCTATTTTGTGTTTGCGATCGATCGCAGATTGATTATCGATCGCGCGTCGATCGTCTATGGCGTATTCTCGATCTATTATGGCGTTTTCACGATCGATCGCGTATTCATCATCGATCGCCCGTCGATCGTTTATCGCGTACTCATCGGTTCCGCCGTTCGTTTCAACCCCCGTCTCATAGCGAAAGTCCTCTGAAGAGGACTGTTTATTGAGGTTGTTTTCAGTCGGTTTCAACCGACTTTCGCTTTGAGACAGGGTTTCAACCCCTGGCGGACTTTCGGACTAGCGTGAGAATCTGATGCGACATTGCAACCGTAAATCAGAATGTCCGCACCCAGAGTTAAGGCACTCCGCCACTGCTGCAATTTCTCGGAATAAGTTTCCAGATTTTCAGAACACAATCTGGTTTTGCCCAGTTGCAAGCTGCCCGGAGCCCCGTGAGAAACTATGTGAACGCTATCTATATTAGTGCGAAGAGCTAAAATTTGAGTAATTTGGTCTATCGCATCCCGATTCCCATCCAAAACCACTACTTCCGTACCCGGTGTTACCCCGGCAATCAAACTTTGATAATCTGTAACAAGGCGATCGATAAAGGCGATCGCACTTCCTGAAACTTGAAAATTAAAATTTGGCATCACACCACCTATTGCTGGTTTAAAAAAGAGTGAAAATTTGTATGCAATCATAACCATTGATTGCATACAACTCTGTAAATTTTTGATAAAGATGTATTGATAAATAGTCCCTCGATCGACCTTGGGAGTGCCAAGAGTGCCTCCCCTCCGCCCACGAGGGCAACCGCGCCGCGGGGGGATTGCCCCTACAAAGAATGGGCGGGATATGCAAATCGGGTCGATCGCACTTTCTACCGTCTTGCTATTAAATCGGTGGCTATTTGAGAACTTGAGTGAGTTCTCATCGACTTCTCATCGACTTTTGATTAGACCTCTCCCATAATTGGGTTTTTGTGCAGATGGGACAAGGCGTAACGCAATGAAAATAGTTAAAATTATTAAGTAATCTTGCGGGCGATCGAGACTGCGATACAAACGATATATCTAATAGAGGTAGGGACACGGCAATGCCGTGTCCCTACGGGGATATTGATAGTACCTATAAACCTGCAATCTGCTGTAAATTGACACAAATGCACTGCCAACCCTAGCCGGATCGACTGTCGCAATCTCGATCGCACCTAAAAAGCTTAGCGCGAGATAAAATGCGCCCAAACATTCCCATCTGGCCCTGCAACTTGATTGACGTAACTGTAGGGATACATCAACTTTCTCCCCTCAGTATTGCTGTAACCAGTGAGTGCATCTCCCCAAGGATCTTGCACGATATAACCCTGAGAATTGTAGCCAATTACAGTAAGAATGTGACCGGCAGCAGTAAAATCTCCAGCTAAAACTACCGGTCGCCGATTCAGCAATTCCGATCGCACCTCGGCCCACGTGCGAGTCGTACTAAAACTCGTCTTAAACCCGTAGGCTTGGATCAGCGCCGAAAGCACGCTGTGATCCGTTTGAGAACCCTGACCGGCATAGTCGAAACACCACTGCAACAACTCATCCTCCAACTGTCCGCCCCACTGAGAACGAACGCCATAGTAATAAAATACCATCGCGATCGAAGTTACGTTGCAAGTAGACCAGTCAAAACGCGGATTGTCCCGCTGCGAAAAATACGGCACATTCAATTCCACATTGTTCGGAACCGGGTCGAAAATTTTATCTCCCCGCTTGAACTGAACAAAACTAGGAAAAACATAACCTGTATTGCCAAAATTCGGCAGTTCTTCAGTCAGGGAAACTTTCAGGTGAGAGCCTTCCGCACCGTAGCTGTTCACGCCGTAAACTCGACCTAAAGGCAGCGTAGTTTTCTCGGTACTGCTCAGGCTCGCAGCATCTACCGGCCGTTTTTTAAACACAGTTGCTTGCAGGATTGTCATCGTCAAAGCAGCGGGGTCAAAGGGAACTTCTTTGCCGTCTTTTTTAATTTTAACGTCCTGCCAATAAATAAATCCGATATTGCCGAAACCGGGAATAGATTCGGCAAGAGTTACTCGGAAATGCCCCAAAATGCAGGCATAACCAGTAATGGCATAGGTAGTGCCTAAAAGTAGGTTAGCAATTTGATCGGCCGGCAGTTTCGATGAATCTTCGGGTTTAGATTTAATCTGAGTTGTTTGAGTTACCAACAGTTGAGCGCTGACGTTGCTATTCGGTACGTCTGCTAGGTCAAATCTTAGGATTTGAGTACCTTTAGCAAGCTGAACGTCGGGTTCGTAAAAATAGCCAAAAGTGCCGATCGGCCAAATTGCTGAATCCAGAACCACCTTGAGATGCCCGTCAATAAATCCGTATTTGCTAACGGTCAACGTCTGGCCTGCTTTGACAAAAACTTTTTGCTGATTGTTGAGCCGGGAAGAATCAAGGGGACTGACCTTAAACAAAGTGTCAGAAACTATTTTTAAGGTCAAACCTTTTCCGACAGTTAGCGGATCGGAAGTTACGGTAATGTAAATTATTTGGCTGCCAGTAACGTTACCTTTGCTGTCAGTTGCCCGCAACCTCAGCCACCGAGCTCCCGCTACGCTAAATCCTTTAGGCAAATTAACTTCCCAAGTGCTGGCAGTTTGGTTTAGCGTGACGCTTAGGGACAATGTATCCTCAGCTATCACCTCAATTTTTGCTGCTTGTTGCCGGTCAAAAGTACCCCGAAGGACGATCGGCTGATTTACTAAAACTTCTGACGGCCCTTGATAGGTTAAATTCACAGCGGGATTAAAAGATTTGCCGCCGCGGCTGAATTGCACAAAATCGGGATAAATGAAACCTGTATTGCCAAATTGCGGCAAATTCTCGGTCAGAGAGACTTTTATGTGGCTTTGTTCGATCGAGAATCCGGCAATTCCGTAAATCATTCCCGCCGGCAAGGTAATTTTTTCTTGGGGTGGCAGGCTAGCGGCATTTACCGGGCGCTTTTTAAACACAGTCGTTTTGATGATTGTCATCGTAACTGCATTTCTATCATACTCAATTCCCCTCCCGTCTCGCAAAATTTGGACGTGCAGCCAGTACAGAAATCCAGAAGTTCCTAAGTTAGGAACTGCCCGAGCAAAAGCGACTCGGAAATGGTTTTCAACGCAAGCGTAGCCGAGAAGATTGAAAGTTTCTCCTGAGTTAAATTGTAATTTCTGAGTAGGTCCTAAAGTTCCAGAATCTGCGGGGGTAAACTTTAACCATGTCTTTTTGATTACCCACAGTAACTGCATTCCAGGCGGCGGGACGGGCAACTCGGCGCGATCGAAGATCAGAATTTTTGCGCCTTTGGTGATCGCTACGTGTTTTTCGTAGAAAAAACCAGAGGTTCCCACCGGAGGAATTGAATTATTTAGTTGAACATTCAGGTGACCGTCTTCTAACTCGTAGTCCCTAATTTGATAAATTTTCCCGGCTGGTACGTCCGCTTTTTGCAGGTTGTTAAGATTGCTGGCGGGCAGTGTTCCGGCTTTGAATTTGGTATCTGTGAGAGTAATTAACGTGAAAAATTGAGCGGGTGACCCAGAAGCAGGATTAACTTTGATGTTAATTGTTTGTTGGCCGATAACTTTGCCAGTCTTATCAGTTGCCCTCACCTGCACTGTGCGAGTTCCTGCGCTATCGAATCCTTTTTCTAAACTGATGTTCCAAATGCCTCTAGAGAGATTTATCCCGACATTCAGGGCATTTGAGCCTTCTAATGCTGAAATCGCTGTCACTAGATTTTTGTCAAAAGTGCCAACTAAGACAGCGGCTTTATTGACCTCAATTTCTCGCGGGCCTAAGTAACTCAAAATAATATTGCTGCTTGTCATTATATATCCCCCTACCTACTTAATTATTCAGCTAAAGCAAGGATAACTTCTGATTTTATCAAACACAATGACTCGAACCAGGACAAAATCGCCCCTAGATTCAGCCTACGGGCGGTTAATGCCTTTTACAGCATAAGTTTTTAATTATTGGCGGGATTGTCGCCACAAATCTCACTTTAGGCGTACAATAAGCACCTTAACCGAATATATGCCTGGTTGAGAGGATTTGCGGTGCAAGTTTTGACGGAAGGAATTTAGTTCGAGTAAGTTGCTTCCCCCTGTACCCTTGACCCCTCACTTGCTGAGTCAATCGATTTTAGATTTTAGATTTTAGATTTTAGATTAAATAAGGGATGAGAATTAAATAAAATCCACTTTTCATGACTGTTGTGGGATGGGCTCTTATAGCCCGTCCAAAAAGGGCGGGCTCATAGGCCCACCCCACAAACTTGTGTAAGTTATTTAATTCTCATTCCTAATTGAAGCATTGACCCCACGGAAAAATCCGGGGGCTTGTATCCTGGATGCTTGATTGTCAGGACTTACGAAAAAAACCCGGTTCCTAGGAGAATATTGCTTATAGCAACGAGGCATCTAGGAAGAAGCCGGGTTTTTAGCCGTTTGGTGCGTCCAGGAAGGTTAGTGCGATCGGCTAAACTTCGACTAAACTATGGTGACGAGAATATCTTGAGCGTGAGTGTCAACTTTCATGGTTTCCCCTTCATAAACCTGAATAATTTTGCCGGTACCGTCGATGACGAAAGTAACGCGCTTGGCATAACCGCCTTTCTCGACATTCTCGACATCGTAAGCTTTGGTAATCGTGCCATCAACATCTGCTAGTAGCTGGAAAGGCAAACCGTATTTCTCTGTGAACTTTTGGTGCGATTCCTCGTTGTCGCGGCTGACACCGAGAATTACAATATCTTTGCCCTTGTATTCTTCATAAGCTGCTTTGAAACTTTGGGCTTGTCTCGTGCAGCCTGGGGTGTCATCTTTCGGGTAGAAATACAAGATTACGGTTTTACCTGCGAATTGGGACAGGGAGACTGTGTTGCCATTAGTGTCTTTGGCGGTAAATTGAGGGGCAGCGCACCCAACTGGTAATGTCATAGTTTTGTTTCCCTTGTTTGGTTTTTCTTGCAGTTCCTCAACTTATTTTAGTGGGTTCTGTCGCTTTGCAAGAGACCTTTGTTAAAAATCGCGTGAAGCGAAGCTATCCTGTGCTCTTAATCGCCCCCAACTCCATGACGTTAAGCTTTACTGCTTTTAACTTGCACCTAAGACGCGGGCTAAGAATGCCTATTACACGCATAGTTTCAATACTGAGATATTGCACCCTTGTCCATAATCGTTTTTTGAACAGGCAAGATGCCTGTGAAGCGAGAAAATCTAGTCTTTGTGGAACAGGCCGGAAAGCCTGTTCAGCGATCGTAGTGCAAGCTGTGAGATTAGACATCTGCTTTTTAGCAGATGTCTAATTGAATGTTCGCGGGTTCTACACACCAACCGGTTGACCAGCAGCAGCCATCATCGACGGATCGATCGCAATTCCTAAACCTTCTGCAACTTGGCGGCCGTAATTCGGATCGGCGCGGAAGAAATGGCAAAGTTGGCGCATCTGAATCTCCGGTTTTGCTGCACTCAAACTGTCCACAATGTTAGCGACAAGCCGCTGCTGTGCGTCGGGTTTCATCAAGCGATAGAGGTCTCCTGCTTGGGTGTAATCGTCATTGCCCTTGCGGTGATCGTAGCGATCGACTTTGACATTTCCTAAGTCCCAAGCTGGGTCAGCATACGCACAGTTTTGTTTCGGCGCATCCTCGTGGCTGTTGGGTTCGTAGTTCGGCCCGCTACCGCCGTTGTTACCCGGTGCCATTGCGCCATCCCGTTGGTAGTGCATCACCGGACACTTTGGTTGATTGACGGGCAATTGCTGATAGTTTGCACCGAGACGGTAGCGTTGAGCATCTGGATAGGACATGATGCGAGATTGCAGCACTTTGTCTGGAGAGAAGCTAATACCTGGAACGACATTAGAAGGAGAAAATGCCGCCTGTTCCACCTCAGCAAAAAAGTTTTGTGGATTGCGATTGAGTTCAAGAATTCCCACGTCAATTAACGGAAACTCTGAGTGCTTCCACACTTTTGTCAAGTCAAAGGGGTTTTCGCGATACTCGGAGGCTTGGGCCTCGGTCATTACTTGAATGCAAAACCGCCATTTGGGATAATTACCTTGGTCGATCGCCTCAAACAAATCGCGAGTCGCATGATCGGGGTCTTCGCCTTTAATCCGCGTCGCTTCTTCGGCGGTGAAATTATCAATACCCTGCATGGTTTTGAAGTGGAATTTGCACCAAACCCGTTCTCCTCCAGCATTGATGAGGCTGAACGTATGGCTGCCAAAACCGTCCATGTGGCGGTGGCTTTTCGGGGTACCGCGATCGGAAAACAGAATTGTCACCTGATGCAAAGCTTCTGGACTCAGCGACCAAAAATCCCATTTCGCGTCAGGATCTTTGAGATGCGTTTGGGGATGGCGCTTTTGCGTGTGGATAAAATCAGGGAATTTGAGAGGATCGCGGATGAAGAAAATAGGCGTGTTGTTGCCTACTAAATCCCAGTTGCCTTCTTCGGTGTAGAACTTAATCGAAAAACCTCTGGGGTCGCGTTCGGCATCCGCTGAACCTTGTTCGCCGCCTACGGTAGAGAAGCGGAGGAGTACCTGAGTTTGTTTGCCCACTTCTGAGAATAGCTGAGCTTTGGTGTAGCGAGTAATGTCATGGGTGACGGTAAACGTGCCAAATGCAGCGGCTCCTTTGGCATGGACAACGCGCTCGGGAATCCGTTCCCGGTTGAAGTGAGCCAGTTTTTCCATCAGGTGAAAATCCTGCATGAGGATAGGCCCGCGTTCACCTGCTGTCAAGGAGTTCTGGTTATCTGCAACTGGAATCCCGTCAGCGGTTGTCAATGTTTTGTGTTCTGTCATAGTCCGTAAATAGATTGCTCCATCCTAAGTATTCTATAGCTTTGTGGGATGGAGGTGTATCTGCAGAGGTAATTCTCAAATGGGCGATCGGGTGTTATATTATAAGTGTTTCATCCTATTGTTATAAAAATTTTGTAATAAAGGTAACAAATTTATGAAGCTAGATATTTTTGAATATGTGTATAATAAAGGTTTGCCTGGTGAATGGCGAGTTGAAGAATGTCGATTAAGCCAAACAAATTTAATTGTAGGTAAAAATGCTACTGGTAAATCAAGAATTTTGAGGGCAATACATACTCTATCAGAGTTACTATCAGAAAGTGGCTCTCTTGCTCCCCGACCCAAAAGCTATGAATGGCGTTTGTTGTTTGATATTGATCGGCATGAAGAAAAAACAGAATATATATTGAAAATAGAGAAAGGTCTGGTAACTCAAGAAAAATTAATTATCTACAGTGAAAGTGATGAGCCACTTTTAGATAGGGATGAATCAGGTGAAGGAAAAATATTCGCCAAGAAAATTAAGCAAAAAATAGATTTTCAAACTGACAAAACAGAACTCGCAGTTGTTAAGCGTAGAGATTCTATTCAGCATCCATTTTTAGAGAATTTATATCAATGGTCTAGTTCCCTAAGATTTTATGAGTTTGGAACACAGCTAGGTAAAAATCTGATGGCTCGTATTCCTTCCGCAATGGAATTACTGAAAAATAAAACAGATTTCAAGGATTCTGATTTTGTGGTCGGTATATTTGTGATTGGAAAAGAGGAAAGAGGCGATGAGTTTATAAACGCCATTCTCTCTGACATGAGAGAAATTGGTTATAAATTATCAAAGATTGGCACAAAAGTGCCATCTTTAATCAATCCCGATATTTCTGTTGTTGATAGCCCAGATAACTTACCACAATTTTTATATATTCAGGAAGAAGATTTAACTTCGGTTACAGAACAATCAGAAATGTCACAAGGAATGTTTCGAGCTTTATCATTGTTTATTCAAATTAACTACTCTTTACTAGCGAGTAAACCTAGTTGTATTGTGATTGATGATATTGGAGAAGGGTTAGATTATCAACGCTCTTCGTCTATAATTAAACTTCTAATAGACAAAGCTAAAACAGGATTAATTCAACTTATTATGACTACCAATGATGAGTTTATTATGAATGGTGTTCCGCTAGAATATTGGTCATTGATTGAACGAACTCCTGGGAGTGCAAAATTACATAATATTTATAATTCCCGCGAGAAGATTGAGGAGTTTAAATTTATTGGACTTAATAACTTTGATTTGTTCACCAGTGAGTTTCTGTTACAAAAAGAAGGTGATGAAGAGGCAGCATAAATTATGACACCAAAGAAAATTGCTTGTTTTGTTGAAGGACAAACAGAACAGATATTTGTTGAAAGGTTATTTCAGGAAATTGCTGGTTATAAAAAAATATCTATTGAAACTTATAAATTTCAAGGTGGCAAAGCTAATCGTATAATTCAACCACTTAAATTAAGTACGATAAAAAATGCTCCTTTTTTTGTCCTTTTATATGATTGTGGTAATGATGCTCATGTAGTTTCTGATATCAGAAAACAGCATCAGAGCTTAATCAAGAATGGTTATGAAAAAATTTTAGGGCTTAGAGATTTATACCCAATACCTTTAGGAAGAAAAGAAGAAATAGAAACAGGAATCAGAGGATTTTTGAAACTTTTGCAAAAAATAGGAGTTCCAATTTCTGTAATTTTAGCTGTAATGGAAGTTGAAGCATGGTTTTTAGCAGAATGGAATTATTTGGCTAAAATAGATAATCGTTTAACCTGTGATTTTATCATACAAAAATGTGGTTTAGACCTAAGAATCATCGATCCTGAACAAAGGGTACGTCCTAGTCAAGATTTAGATGAAATTTATCGATTAGTAAGTAGAAATTATGATAAAAGTGAAAAAGTCTCGCAAGAGATTATAAATAATCTTGATTATGAATTTTTGTATTTGCACTTGGTTAACAGTGTTAAGCAACTCAAAAAGTTTATTGATGAGATAGATAGTTTCTTGGTTTAGTAAATCAACCGCCAAACTTACCATATAATCGGTAACAATTAAAAATATACAACCTGTTCAGAGATGCTCGCAATGACTTTTATCCCATCCGAAGCGTTTAAATCTATTAGTTATCCCAGCCGCACTGTCAAAAGAGCCGATCGCGCCGTCCGGTGCAGCCCTTTTCAATTACACTTCTTCCAGACCATCCGCGATAACAGTGTTTTCCTAAGTGCGATCGCCTCAAATGCGGGTGTCGAAAGCGGCTACACGCGATCGCCCGTATCCGAACTCGCAGCCGAAAACTCCCTGCTGTGGCTGATCCAAGTCGGCGTACTGCGGCGGGAAGTAGACGGACAAGGGATTACCGACAGTTTTCGCCTCACGCCCCTGGGCCGCCAACTCGTGGAAAAATGGGAACAGGAAGGACAGGGAGTGCCGGCCGCGTCATTGTGCGATCGCATGGGAAATGCCGTTAGCCGCGGGTTGGGAGTATTTCTATGAGGGCTTTTCACTTGCCAGAGTCCGACATTCCGACATTCCGACATTCCGACAGGGAATGAATTCCCTGTCTCATAGCGAAAGTCGGTTAAAACCGACTGCAAGTGTCAATTCAATTCGATGTTGAGTTTCGCCTAAAACCGACTGCAAGTGTCAATTCAATTCGATGTTGAGTTGTGCATTGCACGTCAATCAACCTCCTCAGTCCTCTTGCAGAGGACTTGCGCTATGAGACAGGGATTTCAATCCCTGTCGGACTCGCCGTCAAACGAGTTAGACCCCTTAAAGCCGTCAAGCGAAGGACGGGGTTTTAGACCCATTTTCTTGATAAATTAAATCCGCGATCGCTTAACTATTACAAATTAAATTTAAATCGAATAAAAACAATGGTTCAAACCCCAACTAAACCTTTGACTCTCGATGAATTTCTCCAACTGTCGGAAACCAAACCCGCTAGCGAATTCATCGATGGCCAGATTATCCAAAAACCTATGCCCCAAGGAAAACACAGCACAATTCAAAGCGATTTGGGTGCTGACATCAACCGGGTACTCAAACCCCAACGCATCGCCCGCGCCTATTCAGAATTACGGTGCACCTTTGGCGGTCGATCGACAGTACCCGATCTTGCAGTCTTTACCTGGGAACGCATTCCCCGCGATGAAAACGGCGAAGTAGCCAACACTTTCGCCATCGCCCCCGACTGGACAATCGAAATTCTTTCCCCCGACCAAAGCCAAACTAAAGTCGTCCGCAACATTCTCCACAGTCTCGGCCACGGAACCCAGATGGGCTGGTTGATTGACCCGGAAGAAGAACTGGTATTTGTCTATTTTGCCGATCGCACCATAGCAGTTTTTGAAGAACCGGGCGATCGCATCCCCGTTCCCACCTTCGCCGCATCCTTTAATCTCACCGTCGGTGAAATGTTCAGTTGGCTGAGTGAGTAGCGCCACCTCGGTTTATGAATGATTTAACCGCAGAGGGCGCAGAGGGCGCAGAGTCCGAGAAGAGAGAGAGCTCTACGGATTTGCTTTGCTCAAATGTGCGGTCGATCGCCTATACTAGAATATCTGGTTGTCAGCCCTTCAAGGACGAGAGATGACTAAAGTTGTCACTACAAACTTAATTATGATTATTTAACCGGACTTGATACCATCTCTCAAATAACCGCTAACTACTAACAACTAACTACATAAAAAGTTTGTCAAAAATGGAAGCTAAATCTTACAAAGACACCGTAAATCTGCCCAAAACCAAGTTTGATATGCGCGCCAACGCCGCCAAGCGCGAACCAGAATTGCAAGAATTTTGGGCCGATCGAGAAATCTACGATCGCCTCTCGGAAAATAACCCGGGCGACTTGTTCATCCTCCACGACGGCCCGCCCTACGCTAACGGACAACTCCACATCGGCCACGCCCTCAACAAAATCCTCAAAGATTTCATCAACCGCTACCAAATCCTGCGCGGCAAAAAAGTCCGCTACGTGCCCGGTTGGGATTGTCACGGATTGCCGATCGAACTTAAAGTATTGCAGAACATGAAATCGGAGGAGCGGCTAAATCTTTCCCCGATCGAACTCCGCCGCAAAGCCTCAGCCTTCGCGCAGCAAACAATGGAACAGCAGCGCGAATCCTTCCAGCGCTACGGCGTTTGGGGCGACTGGAAACACCCGTATTTAACTCTGAAGCCCGAATACGAAGCCGCCCAAATCGGCGTTTTCGGTCAAATGGTGCTCAAAGGCTACATCTACCGCGGCTTCAAACCGGTTCACTGGAGCCCGAGCTCGAAAACAGCCCTCGCCGAAGCGGAATTGGAATATCCCGAAGGCCACACGTCGCGCAGCATCTACGTCGGCTTCCACGTGAAAAAACTGTCAAAATCCCTGCAAACGAAGCTCAAGCGCTATATGCCGAGCCTCTGGGCGGCGATTTGGACGACTACCCCCTGGACGATTCCGGCAAACTTGGCGATCGCCGTCAATCCCGAACTGACTTATGCGGTGGTGGAACCGCCGGCAAATTCCCACATCGCGCAACAATTTATGTTAGTAGCTGTCGATGCGGTCGATCGGCTGGCGGCAACTTTTAACACTCAATTAAAAATACTCGCAACCTTCAAAGGCAAAGAATTAGAAGGCTGCATCTACAAACACCCGCTGTTCGATCGCGAAAGTCCGATTGTTGCCGGGGGTGACTACATTACCGCCGATTCTGGTACGGGATTGGTGCACACTGCCCCCGGGCACGGACAAGAAGACTTTATAGTAGGAAAACGCTGCGGTTTGCCAATTTTAACGCCCGTAGACGAGAACGGAAATTTCACCGCAGAAGCCGGACAGTTTGCAGGTTTAAATGTCCTCGGAAATGGCAATGCCGCAGTGATTGATGCCCTTGCAGAAGCAAATTGTTTGATTAAAGAGGAAAGTTACGCTCACTCTTATCCTTACGATTGGCGCACGAAAAAGCCGACCATTTTTCGGGCGACGGAACAGTGGTTTGCCTCCGTTGAAGGGTTCCGCGATGAAGCCCTAAAAGCGATCGCCGGTGTGAATTGGATTCCCGCCCAAGGGGAAAATCGGATTACTGCAATGGTGGGCGATCGATCGGATTGGTGTATTTCTCGCCAGCGGACTTGGGGCGTTCCCATTCCCGTATTCTACGACGAAGAAACCAACGAACCGCTGTTAAATGAAGAAACCATCGCCCACGTACAAGGCATCTTTGCCGAACGCGGTTCGGATGCTTGGTGGGAATTGTCGATCGATGAATTGCTGCCGGAATCTTACCGCAACAACGGTCGCACTTACCGCAAGGGCACAGACACGATGGATGTGTGGTTTGACTCCGGTTCTTCCTGGGCCGCAGTTGCCAAAGGTCGATCGGAATTAAACTATCCTGCTGATATCTATTTGGAAGGTTCAGACCAACACCGCGGCTGGTTTCAATCCAGCTTACTTACCAGTGTAGCTACTAACGGCGTTGCTCCTTACAAAACAGTTTTGACTCACGGTTTTGTGCTAGATGAAAAAGGCCGGAAGCAAAGCAAATCTCTAGGCAATGTCGTCGATCCGGCAGTCGTAATTAATGAATATGGAGCCGATGTTTTGCGGTTGTGGGTGTCTTCGGTAGACTACTCTGCAGACGTGCCTTTGGGCAAAAACATTCTCAAACAGCAGTCGGATGTTTACCGCAAAATTCGCAATACAGCTAAGTTTTTGCTGGGCAATTTGCACGACTTCGATCCGGCAAAAGATGCCGTTGCTTACGAGGAACTGCCGGAACTCGACCGCTATATGCTGCACAGAATGGGCGAAGTTTTTGCGGAAGTCCAAGATGCTTTTGAAAGCTTCCAATTTTCCAGATTTTTCCAAACTGTGCAGAATTTTTGCACGGTGGATTTGTCGAATTTTTACTTGGATATTGCCAAAGACAGACTTTACATCAGCGCGACAGATACCCGTCGCCGCCGCAGTTGTCAGACGGTGATTGCAATTGCTGTGGAGAATTTAGCAAGGGCGATCGCACCTGTTTTGTGTCACATGGCTGAGGATATTTGGCAGTACCTTCCCTATCCGACTCCTTACAAGTCAGTATTTGAAGCCGGCTGGGTGCAAATTGATGCTTCGTGGCACAATCCAGAATTGGCGGCGCGCTGGCAGTATTTGCGACAAGTGCGCGGCGAAGTTAACAAGGTTTTGGAAAAAGCCCGGATTGAAAAGGCGATCGGTTCTTCTTTGGAAGCTAAGGTTTTATTGTACGTTCCCAATGTTGAGAAAAGAGAGCAATTGCAAGCTTTGAATCCCAGCAGCGAAGAATTGGTGGATTACGTGCGATCGCAAAATTCAGTCATCGAGTTAGCCGCAGAGGAGAAAGCAAAAGCAGCACAAGATCGACAGGAAGAACAGGCGGCAAAAGTTGCTAAAGTCTTGACAGAAAACACAGTTTATGTTGAGGCAGAAGCGATAGAAAAGGGCGATCGATCTTCTGAGATCGTACAGTATTCCGCCCCTGAACCGTCGGCTTTAGATTGGCAGGAAATCTTAGATCGAAGCATCCAGTTTGTGGCGGATCTGCCTGAATACGCGGGCAACTTTTTTACAGAATACCAAAAAGTTTTGGTAACACTTGGGCTGTTAGCCTCTGTGTTAGTAACGGGCAGAGTAACGCTGGCGATTTTGGATACGATGAATCAGATTCCGCTGTTGGGAGGCCTCTTTGAAGTCATCGGCATCTTATTTACAATCTGGTTTGCTTTCCGTCACTTGTTGTTTGCCGCCAACCGTCAAGAAATTGCAGAACAAATTGAATTCCTGACAGCAGATGTGGTGGGCAGGAGTACAGCGCTTGTACTTGCAGAAACAAAGGCGATGGTACTGGCACCGGCATTAGATACAGCGCTTGTGCTTGTAGAAACACAGGCGATCGCACAAACAGCCCCAGCCGAAAAAGTGTTTGTAGAAACACCCCAAATCCCGCAAGCAGAATTAGTTGCGATCGAACCGGAACCAGAAATTCCTGCTGAAATAGCTGCAGGGCACGATTCTACAATGACCGGCAACGGTGTAGACGAACTGCGGTATTTGTTCATTACTTCGGAAGTGGAACTGGTAGAATCGAATGCAATCCTGCAGGAATTGCCGTACAGTTATCAGTCTCCCGAGTTGGCGATTGGTGTAGTGAAAGCAGACGGTGAAAAGTGCGATCGTTGCTGGAACTACTCTACTCACGTCGGAGAGTCGATCGAACATCCGCTAATTTGCGAACGCTGCGTGTCAGCAGTAGACGGCAAATTCTAACGTAGGCTGCGCTTCGGGAAAAATTTTTGAGTTTGTGGTAGCCACATTCACCCCGAAGCGCACCCTACAATAACTTCATTTACTTATTTCTGATTAAAAAAACGGCAGACGATTTCACCAGGGTTGTTTTGTCCAAACGCCAAAACTGTGCCATCTTTTTTAACTGTAGTGCGATCGCGGCAATTGTAGACTTCCAGAGGCTGTTTCACTCCGTCAACACTAAGAATTACCCTGTATTCCCAATAATTTTTCGCACTGCGTTTGATATTGACAATGCAAATCTCGCGTCCTCGATAATTGCGGCATACAGAGGCGTCAGCAGGAAGCGCCACCCAGAAAAAAGATATTAATAACAAAAAGTAGCAAACACATTTCATCATCTGCGATCGCATTTTCCTTTACGCTACTCCGAACCCAGTATGCGGACGCTTGTAAGGCGGATGCAACCCCAACACAATATCCTCCTCAGACACTCCCATCTCCACAAATTCCCGTGCAATATCCACTTCTGTCATATTGCGCTGAATCCAAATTTTGCTATCCTTAATATCCAAATGAATGAAACAGTTGTATATCCGCTTTAGTCCCTCCCAGCCAACATCTAGTAACTGATAGTGGTCATGTTCCCCATCAAAAACAAGCTGGCATTCAACATCTGAATTAGGCTTTTCTATCGTTGCTTGTTGAGTTAGCAATTTGCGGATACACTGGCGGTAATGCTCTACTCTTTCCATTCCACAATTACCTCCTTTTGCGGATCGTAAACGACGAGTTTAATTTGATACACATTGACCGCTTCTTGTATAAATGACTCTTGAAAAAACGATTTAAAAGTATCAAAGGGTACTGCTAGATACAGTGTTCTGTCCGGTTCTTTGATTTGTAAGGCAAGCCGATAATTCAAAAATTGACCAAAGGCGAGATGAAAGTCAGTAATTGCAGAGTTGTTGAGAAAGCTTTTAATTTTAACAGCAATTTTTTGCCCTAATTTTTCCGCAGCCAAAATCTTCTCTGCGGCTAAATCAATCTCAAACTTAACGCCCTGAATTTTGACGATCAGCGGATCTGCGGTGATTTCCCACTCCTCCTTCTGAAGCGCTTTTTTTACAGCATCGTGAAATAAATCTCTAGCAGCCATTTTTCCCTCATACAGCTTCTATATATATCTTATAGCAGCCAAAGCGCACAAGCTGCTGCGATCGCCCTCAAGTCGCGACATCATAAGATAGCTGAACCATACCAGAACTGTATGTCTGACAGCCAGTTAACTGTAAAGCTGTAGTATTTATGGGATTAGCAAATAAAGGGATTCCCTCGCCCAAAATAATCGGGTGTACCGAGAGAATCACTTCGTCAACAAAATTTTGATTCAGGAAATCGCGAATCAGCAGAGAACCTCCCACCAACCAAATATTTTTGCCGTCCAGCAAGCGCAAGTCATTGACAAAACTCTCTAAATTTGTTACTATTTCGACATCTGAAGTGGCTTTAAAATCTAGATTTTTCGTAAAAACATAACTCTTTTTTTCCTGGTACGGGTACTCGCCAAAAGTTAGAACTTGTTCGTAAGTTTTCCGACCCATGAAAACTGTATCGATGCTATCTAAGAATTTAGTATAACCGTAATTTTGGTCTGTAAATAGCCAGTCAATATCGCCATTTGAGCGAGCGATATAACCGTCCAGACTAGATGCAATGAATAGTACAATTTTCCGCATGGCAACACCGAGGTTTGTGGAATGATTGGGGTGATCATCGCCCCAATCACCTTAATTTTAAATGATTTAGCGTCCTAACGGTAGCTTGAGTTCGATACCCACTTTCTCGCCTAAATCGATCGCCTTGTGAGCAAAGTCAACAGCACCTGAGATACCAACTCCGATCGCAGTACCCGCCGCTACAATAGCTTTTAAGCTTTTCTTTAATCTGGCTTTATTCCATTGGCTTTCCGGTTTCTTAATTTCCGCTTCGACATCTTCAATATCGATAATTATCCCCTCGCGGATGTCTTCGGGAAAGTGCTCGGCGGTTTCACGCATCGAGGAAATCAGTTTCAAAAGTTCTGCCGTATTGGCATTATTGTTTTGCACTGATTGATTGCCGCCAACTTCGGCACTGTTCGACGAACCGCCGATATTGCCGGAAAAGTTAGCACCTTGAAAAGCACCTTGAAAGTTGTTGGTTTCAGAAGAATTTTGAGTCATTTTTGCTTCGGCTTTATTATTAATCGGTCTGCTAGCGAGTCGTTTAGCGATATCTACAATGTCATCATATTCTCTTCCGTATTTTTCATCGCCCATTTGGTTTCTGCGCCGAAGTTCGATCGACTCATACCCATCCAGCAACTGCCGCAAATCGAGTTTGAGTTTAAGTTTGCCGACGCGCACTGTATTCTCGCCCATATCCTCCAGCCCTAGCAATTCATCATAATCCAGCGGATCGGCATCGGGATAACCGGGAATCGGCACCCATTGACTGATTTCCAGATTGGCAAAAGAATTGTGGATTTTGGTAAACGTATCGCGGATCATGCTGAGGAAAGAACGCCGCGTCGATTCCCGCCCGCTAACAGCAATAAAAATTTTCTCATCTTCCGGGTCAGATTTGATCCGGGCGATGTTGTACACCTCAGCGCCTTCCCTGTACTCCAGCATAACCCCCGTGCGCCAGTGGGTGCAGTTGTGGATTTTCTCGTGCATCAGGACGATGAAACGCGAGAGGATGCTGTCGGGGAGGATGCGGTAGTGATATTGAAATTCCAGGGTTTCGCCTTGAAGTTTGGTGTTTTGCGGTTCCTCTTTGGGCAAGATGCCGGGGATGAGGAAAGTCGGCGCGGGACAATGGCTGACGGGGAAGCAGAGTTCAAATTCGCCCATCAACCCGGTGAGGCAGTGGTAGCGGTGGCTGGGATATTTATTTGAGTCGAGGATGCGGCTGAGTTCGGCGTAGGTGAGAATGCCTTTGGTTTTGACTTTGAGTTTCTCGTCGCTGAGGAGGGCATAGATGCCTTCTGTCACCCAGTGGGGATTGAGGATGTTGGTGGATTGCAAAATCGGATGTTCGCGGAAGTTGAGGACAATGCCCAGGTTGTGCAGCAGTCCGATTAGTTGGGTTTGGTCGGTTTCTTCAAAGATGTTTTCTTTGGCGCAGATGGTGGCGTATTCGCTGATGCTGATGATGTCTTTGTCGAGGTTTTCCAGGCGCTGCTTGACTTGGAACCAGCTTAGCGGCAAAAGATCGTAGACTTCTTTGAGTTGGGAGATTTCCGTGTGGATGGCGCTGCGGAGTTCCTCGATGCCGGTTCCGCTTTGGCAGGAGGTTTCGATAATCGCTTTGATGTTGGGATACTTGTCGCGCAACGCTTTGCGGTTGAGATCCAGGGGTTGTTCGTCGCATTTGTTGCCGACGATGATGACGGGGGATGCGTCGCCGAAGCTTTCGATCAGTTTCAGCCAGTATTCGAGGCGGTTTTCGTCTTCGCTGGTGCGGCAGTTGCACACGAGGAGGTAGAGGCTGCGTTTGGTAAGAAAAAATTGGTGGGTGGCGTGGTAGATTTCTTGTCCGCCGAAGTCCCAGACGTTGAGTTTGACGGATTTGGTGTTGACTGTAATTTTCCAGTCTCTGATGTTGAGTCCGTGGGTTTGAGACTCGTTGGGGTTGTATTTGTTGTCGATGAGGCGGTTGATCAGGCAGGTTTTGCCGACGCTGCCTTGCCCGACGAGAAGGACTTTGGCTTCGTTGAGGGGGCGGACTTCGCCGCTGCGGAGTTGGCGGAGGTAGTTGAAGATGGCGGTGGGAGTGCCGGGGGCTTTGTAATGTTGAGTCGGCCCTAGAATTTCTGGAGAAATGGGCAGGGGATTGCAGCGAAGGTCGAGTTTTTCAAGTTTTGGCAGTGTTTCCAAGCATTCCGGAATCTTTTCAATCTGATTTTTTCTGAGGTCAAGTCCTGTCAGATGGGACAGTTGGGCGATCGCGTCTGGGATGGAGGTAATCTGATTGTCACTGAGGTAAAGTGCTGTCAGATTCGACAGTTGGGCGATCGCATCTGGGATGGAGGTAATCTGATTGTCACTGAGGTCAAGCCGTGTCAGATTCGACAGTTGGGCGATCGCATCTGGGATGGAGGTAATGCGATTGTTCCAGAGGGAAAGCTGTGTCAGATTGGACAGTTGCCCGAACGACTCTGGGATGGAGGTAATCTGATTGCCACTGAGGTAAAGTCCTGTCAGATTCGACAGTTTGCCGATCGCATCTGGGATGGAGGTAATCTGATTGCCACTGAGGTAAAGTGCTGTCAGATTCGACAGTTTGCCG
Source organism: Microcoleus sp. F4-D5 (assembly GCF_036704885.1). NCBI lineage: Bacteria > Bacillati > Cyanobacteriota > Cyanophyceae > Oscillatoriales > Microcoleaceae > Microcoleus > Microcoleus sp. F4-D5. The sequence continues at coordinate 60,842 of NZ_JAUBSX010000019.1, forward strand.
ATCGCTTCTGGGATGGAGGTAATCTGATTCTCACCGAGGTTAAGCTGTGTCAGATTCGACAGTTGCCCGATCACATCTGGGATGGGGGTAATCTGATTGTTATGGAGGTGAAGCTGTGTCAGATTCGACAGTTGGGTGATCGCCTCTGGGATGGAGGTAATCTGATTTTCACCGAGCCAAAGCTCTCTCAGATTCGACAGTTTGCCGAGCGCCTCTGGGATGGAGGTAATCTTATTGTTATTGAGGTGAAGCTGTGTCAGATTCGACAGTTGGGTGATCGCCTCTGGGATAGAGGTAATCTGATTGCTACCAAGGTAAAGCTCTCTCAGATTCGACAGTTTGCCGAGCGCCTCTGGGAGGGAGGTAATCTTATTGTTATTGAGGTAAAGCTTTGTCAGATTCGACAGTTGCCCGATCGTCTCTGGGATGGAGGTAATCTGATTTTCACCGAGCCAAAGCTTTGTCAGATTCGATAGTTGCCCGAGATCCCCTGGAATTTTGGTGATCTGATTGTCACTGAGGTTAAGCTCTGCCAGATTCGACAGTTGCCCGAACTCCTCTGGGATCGCTGTTAAACCAATCCTGGTTAAATTTAAACTCTCTAATTGCTTCCTTTCCAGCAGCAATTCTGGCATCGTTCCGAATGGATTGCCGCTGAGGTCAATCGAGCGCAAATTCCCCAGCGCTCGCAATTCCTCCGGCAGTGTTCTTAATTGATTGGTGATTAGTTTCGCACTGTATTTACCATCACACCATTCCCAATCTTGTGTCTTCTTCCCCAACACCAACGTCTCAAGCTGCGTACACTTGCCAATCTCCGCCGGCAATTCCTCCAAGTCGAGCCCCGACAAATCCAGTTGGGTCAATTTTTCCTCGGCTACTTGGTCAATTCGCCGCACTGCTTCCTCTCGCGTCATGCCCTTTGTCTCTCGGTAGGATTCATTTTATTGTGACAGGAATTTTTGCTTGGTGGGGAGTTGCCCGCGCGTCACAATCAAAGAAACCGGTTTTTTTGTTTTCTACACTGTCATGCGTCTTCTGGGCAAAAACCCGGTTTCTGAGCGAGACATCACAACTATAATAAAATAACCGTTAAAAGAGGAAAGCCAATGGTGACGAGCCTGAATGTGGATACGGCGCTGCTGCAAGAGGCGATCGAACTTGAGGGAGAAATTGAGATCGAGACTCTAGTTGAAATCGCCTTGCGCGAATACATTCAACGGCGCAAACAGCCACAGAATCTCGAACTTAGCTTTGGAGAATCTCTCAGTGCATTTCGTGAAAAATATCAACTGCACGAACTGGGTTTAAATCCTGATGAAATTTGGGGAGAGGTTCGCGATCGAACTTTTGCAGGACGCGAGGTCATCTTTGAATGACGCTGCGTTATTTACTCGATACCAACATTATCTCCGAACCTGTTCGTCCTCTTCCGAATGCGAATGTGATGACTAAACTAATTGAGGCAAAATCCACGGTGGCGATCGCCTCGATCGTTTGGCATGAAGTTCTGCTGGGCTGTTATCGAATGCCAGATTCTAAGCGTCGCAGTGCGATCGAAGCTTATCTTCAGGAAGAAGTAAAAGTAAAATTACCGATTTTGCCCTACACCCAAGAAGCCGCTGAGTGGTTGGCCGCATAACGAGCAAGACTCATCCCGATCGGGCTTACACCGTCTTATGCTGATGGGCAAATTGCAGCGATAGCTAAAGTCAATAATTTGATTCTGGTGACACGAAATGTTGCTGATTATGCAAACTTTCAAGACTTGGCAATCGAAAACTGGTTTTCTTAAACTTAATCGATTTAATCATCTGTATGATGAGAAACAATAATGCGATCGATTTCTTCGCGGTGGCGATCGTAATAACGCCAAGCATTAATCTCCGGATCGAGAGTGCTTTTTGGGGGTGTACCAATTTCGCCCACTGACCAAACTACTAAATCAGGGCGTTTTTGCCGAAGTTGTGTAGCATAAATGGGCGTAACATTCTCGTCCATTAAATATTTCAGCGCCATCGATCAAGCACCCTGGATAACAGATTGTCTTTCCCGTTCAGCTTTCAATTTTCGCAATCTTTCCGCAGCGGGATGAGGATTTGCTGCTTGCAGCTTTCGCTGTTGATGCGACCATTCCAACCAATCTTGCAAATATCTACTTACTGATTCCTTGTTCAGCAAATAATATAAAATAGTCGTATAAACTTCTGCTAAAGTTAGAGATGGATAGAGTTGCTGAATTTCTTCGGCGGTGCGTTCTCGATACAAATACTCATACAGCACCGTCTCAATCCCGATGCGATGTCCTTTAATCCGAATATCATCCGCTGCTAAGAAATCAAAATACTCATTCAGTCCCATATCAAAAACCCCTCTTTTAGCTATCTACTATTCTACTATTCGGTTCGATCGGAAACAATAATGCGATCGATTTCTTCGCGGTGGCGATCGTAATAACGCCAAGCATTCTCTAAATTGCGATCGTCCAAGACTGGATAATTCCGAAGTAACTCAGCCTCATCAGCGCCCTGTTGGTGAAGCGAAACCAGTGTCCAAACAGGAATGCGGCTGTTGCGAATCCGGGCATTTCCTCCACAGACTCCAGGCGTAATCTGAATCGCCCTAGCTGAGAGTTTTTCTTGAAGCAGCAAACTCTCTTCAGGTGTCAGCGACTCAATGACTTGAATTAAGGAGTCAACCAACTGAATGTTCATAGCTGGTAATTTACAGAATATATAATAGCGCGATCGCTCAAACTATCATAGCAAATTTCCCCAGCACCAACCTTTCAAGCGGAGCGCACTTGCCAATCTGTGGCGGCAATTCCTCCACAGATTGGCAAATCGAATTCTGTCTGGCCTTCATCTGGGGCTTTGTCGATTAACTGCAACAACTCCTCTGGTGTCATATCCTTTATCTTTCGGTAGTCTTCATTTTATTGTGACAGGATCGGATAAACTGGGTTTCCAAGGTCTGCGCGTGATACCTATTTACTTAAACTTTAGCTAATCTCAATATAAACACACAATCAACCTCAATCTGATGTTTTTTACCAACAGATGACAAATGGTGCTACGCTTGGGATAGGAAGTTATTTGTTTATGAACCAAATTAAACGTGTTGCCATAGTGGGAGGAACCCACGGAAACGAACTCACAGGAATTTACCTAGTGAAGAAATTCGATCGCGCGCCAGAGTTAATTGGGCGATCGACTTTTGAAACTATGACTCTGCTAGCCAATCCCAAAGCTTGCGAAATCGGGACGCGCTACGTCGATATCGACCTCAACCGCTGCTTTCGACAAGAAGATTTAGAAAATCCCCATCTCTCCAGCTATGAAGCCCAGCGGGCGAAAGAAATCTACGGCATTTTTAGCTCAAAAAACACTCATCAGCCCAACGTAATTATCGATTTGCACAGCACCACCTCCAACATGGGGCTAACTTTTATTCTCGCCAGCCATCATCCATTTAACCTGCAACTAGCAGCTTATTTAACCTCTGTGCATCCCCACCTCAAGCTACTCGCTTCGGCAACCAAGAGTCATGATAGTAATTTGCTGCGATCGCTTTCGGAATTAGGCGGTACGCTGGAAGTTGGTGCAGTCCCGCAAGGCATATTAGATGCGTCTTTATTTCAGCAAACTGAGCAAGTTGTGGGCACGATCTTAGACGGCGTAGAAGCCTACAATCAAGGCACAATGCCTGCTGCAAAGAATCCCCTGACTATTTATCATACCATTGGGGCGATCGACTATCCCAGAAACGAAAACAGAGAAATTCAGGCAATGATTCATCCTCACCTGCAATCCAGAGATTATCAAGCCCTGAATCCCGGCGATCCGATGTTTTTGACCTTTGATGGCGAGTCGGTATTCTATGAAGATAAATCGACCGTATATCCAATTTTTATTAACGAGGCAGCTTACTACGAAAAAGGAATTGCCATGTGTTTTACCCAAAAGCAAATAGTCAGTCTTGAGTAGAAATTTAAAAATTATTCTTGAGAATTGTCCGGTGACAAAAACTCTTCTTTAGAAGCTGTAGTCAAAGAACGCAATTCCTTCCATATTTCCAAACTGAGAATACAGGTGATCAGCCACACCAAACCCGCCGTATAACCAGCAATAACATCGGTAGGCCAGTGAACTCCTAGGTAAAGCCTGCTCAAACCAATAGCAGCAATCAATACAACTGTCAAGCTGTAAATCAACCAGCGCTGCTTGGGAAAGCGGGAACCCAAGAAATATCCTAGCAAACCGTAAATAACCATTGAAATCATCGCGTGTCCGCTAGGAAAACTGTAAAAGCGAACGTCAACAACGCGCTCCCAAAGTTGAGGTCGAGCGCGGGCAAAAAGTGTTTTTAACAGTAAATTTAAACCGATCGCTCCCCCAGCCGCGATCGCAATAGTTGCAGCTTCCGATCGGTGATTGCGCGCTAGCAAAACAATACCCAAGGTCAGACAAATCACTAGCAGCAACTTCGGTTCGCCCAAAAAGGTAAAGCCCAGCATTACTCGATCGCCCAGCGGAGTGTGCAATTCCCTCAGAGCTAGTAAAATAGAGGTATCGAAAGCGTAACTTTCTTTTTCCAACACCTCTTCGGCAATAGTGGCAAATCCCCACATCGCCAAAGCCGCCACAGCCAGCCCGGCCAGCCGAATTATCGAAATGAGCGATCGAATTTTAGAGCGCATTCTTGAAATAATTGAAATTTTAAAAGTTCAAACTCAAAATAATACAACAAATATAGGAAACGAAACAGCCTGACCCATCGTCTAGATTCTAGAGCAACTCTATTCTGAATGATTAATTGATTTTTCACTACCCACCTCAGCTTTTACATCCAATCGGCGAATGACTATACTCTCCACAAAACACATTTCTGCAATTTTGTTGACCGTGGGATTGACAAGCCTGTCTAGCTGTGGTAAGACAACCGGAGTCAATGCCCCGATCGCCGAAGCCAACACGATCGCGCAGCGTCTCGTTTCGACCGCAGTCGCCCAAAAGCCCAACAACCCGCAATTCGGCCAGCCGATCGACTGTACCCTAGGCAAAGACTGTTTTGTATTGCTGTATTTCGATCGAGAACCCGGCCCCACCGCCGTCGATTTTGGTTGCGGGCGCCAAACCTACGACGGCCACGACGGCACAGACTTTGCGATTCCCGACGCCAAAGCAATGGCAAAAGGAGTGCCAGTTATTGCCTCCGCAGCAGGCAAAGTTTTGCGATCGCGAGATGGTGTGGTCGATCGGCGTTTACAGAACGATACAGACAAAGCCAGCATCGCAGGTACAGAATGCGGCAACGGCATGGTAATCGACCACGGCGGTGGTTGGGAAGCCCAATACTGCCACCTCCGCAAAGGCAGCGTTGCCGTCAAACCCGGTACGCAGGTACAAAAAGGCACTTTTTTGGGCATGGTGGGAAACTCTGGCATGGCCTCTTTCCCCCACGTACACGTAACTTTTCGCTATCAAGGCAAACCCGTAGATCCCTTTGTCGGCCCCGACGCGAAGGTAGGCTGCAACATCGCCCGCAATCCAATTTGGGACAAGCCTCTAGACTATATTTCTACAGGTTTAATTCGGGCCGGTTTTGCCAATAAGGCACCCGATATGAACGCTGTCTGGGAAGGACAATTTTCCGAGACTCAACTCCCTGCAAACAGTCCAGCTTTGTTGTTTTGGGTGCAAAGTTACGGAGTGCTCAAGGGCGATCGCGAACAATACAAATTATTTGCACCCAACGGCACAACCATCGCTGACCAGACCAACGAAATTAAAGCCCCCAGCCGCACTTGGTTGGGCTATGTCGGCAAAAGAAACAGTACGAATTCTCCTCTGATTCCCGGAGTTTGGCGGGCCGAATACCGGTTGACGCGGGGCGATCGAGTTTTGGCAGAAGTCAAGCGAGAAGTTGAGTTGCGTTAGTTGCCAAGTTACTCATACGAAATTCCTTTGAAAACGAGAATCAAATATGTTAAAATACCAACAATATTTTTTCATTTTTGAGGGTCAAGTTTTCCAGATATCGGAATAAGAATGTCATACAGCCAATTCACAAACCTAGAAATGATTGAAACCAACTTTGGCATAACCATTGCTGACAAAGTTGGTATTTTTGCCGATTTACCAGACGCCGAGTATAGCGAGCTTCTCAGCCAAACTCTGCAAGAAAACATTTCTTTGGCTTTAGCAATTAATACCGAAAAAGCTCGCTCCGAATTAATTGTCGCACCTATTTTAGTAGAACTTAGAAAGCAGTTTAAGTATCAAATTAGCTTTTTTTCAGGAAAAGAGTTTAATGTAGATTTAGAAAAAGGATTAACGAGTTTCTGTGATTTTATGATTAGCCGTTCTCCCGAACAACTGCTAATCAAAGCCCCCGTGGTCGCCTTAGTAGAAGCTAAAAATGATAATATCCAAGCTGGGCTGCCACAATGTATGGCAGAAATGATTGCCGCTCAAATCTTTAATGAAAGAAGAAACAATAATATTCCCGAAATATATGGAGCGGTCACAACAGGGACAAATTGGAAATTTTTACGGCTTAGCAATCAACTTATGGAAGTTGATTTAAATGATTATTTTATTGATAACATTAGTAAAATTATTGGCATCTTAAAAAATTCGATCGATGCAGCTAACCTATGAAACTGGAAGCAAATTTATGAAATTTGCTCAATATAGATAAATTTAACAATAACTTAACCATAATTTTTACAAGAACGCAAATTCTCCGGCACAATGTAGCTTTCGTCAGCTTGTTGTCGCCGGTTCGATCGCTCATCCTTCCGCATCGAACGCGATCGTTCGGGAGGGTGGTTTGGATGGGGACAATTTAGGGCAAATTGTTCCAAGCTTGAGCCACAATCTCGCTCAGCCATAGCCTTTGAGGCAAATCGAGCAGATTGTCGTCGGCGAGCAACTCAGCCTTTAACTCATCCAAAGACTGAGACCGCGATCGAGCTATCTGAATCACACCCGCGATCGCCGACGCCACCAATTCTTCATTCAGCGGCTGCTGTCGCAAAGCAATCATTTCTTGAGGATTCGTAGGAATGGGATAATTCATAGGAGTGCATACCGAAGGGAGTAGATATTCAGCCGCTGTGGGGCTTCCGGCTAATCAGCTAAAAATCTGAGAACACTGTAAACTTATTTAAAACTAAATAAGTATTCGGGAGTATAACTTACTTTGCTCCCTTGTCAACTCCCTCATCTTTATTAATTTATTCTGAATAGAGACCCTAATCATGCAAGAAATTCTTTATCTAGAAGTCCCGACACCGGATACAGCAGCCGTCTGCACTTGGTTGCAGCACGAATTCGATCCGGGAATCGGAGAAAAAATTATTACTCCTGACGGTTTTCGGCTGCTGTCAACCGCAACAGCAGCCGAGGTTGTGTTGTCGGGAACTCAAAATGCCAATCCAAAACCCGCCTTCGCTAACACCAATTCAGAAAACGACAATTCCCGATCGACAGAACTTTCCCTCTTTGTCTGGTCAGTACAACGCACAACTTATTTAAAAGTCTTTCGTCTAGAAGACGCGCCCGTTGGAGAAAGAAAGTTCCTGCAAGCTCTGAATCTTGCTGTGAGAAACAAGTTTCCCGATCGCTACCCGGAACCCCCTGTGATAGACCTCTCCAAACAGTCAATTTTTGACGCTCTTGCCCCCTATTACCCCCTGACAGTCAAATATTTCCAAAAAATGCCTGAAGGCGAATACGACCTCAAGCGCGTCTACTGGTGGGAGCAGCGTTGGCGCGAAGGCACTCGCAATCCTCAAACGCCAAAACAAGTAGTGTTTTTGAAGGAAGAGGGAACAGGGAAGAGGGAAGAAGGAAGAAGGAAGAAGGAAGAAGGAAGAGGGAAGAAGGAAGAAGACACGATTTCGGTGTCCGATTCTGGCGATACTTTTTACGACTTAATTTATATTGGCGGGGCATTGGGAGTGATTCACGCCGCAGTCATGGCGAGATTGGGCTACCGGGTGCTGCTAGTTGAGCGAATGCCTTTCGGGCGGATGAATCGCGAGTGGAATATTTCGCGCGACGAAATTCAAAGCTTAATTGATTTGGGTTTATTTACTGCTGCGGAAATCGAAACTTTGATTGCCCGAGAATATAAAGATGGCTACAACAAGTTTTTTGATGCTAACAATCCGCCCGTTGCTCAAGCACCTATTCTGCACACGCCGAAGGTGCTAAATGTAGCTTTGGACAGCGAAAAACTTCTCTATTTGGCGGGAGTTAAGCTAACAGAAGCTGGCGGAGAAATATGGGATGAAACTGAGTTTATTAGAGCTGATGTTGAAGCGGAAAAAGTAGTATTTCAGGGCCGCCACTTGCCCACCAAAGCCGATCGCGCAGCATTAGGACGGCTGCTGGTCGATGCCATGGGTTCGGCTTCTCCCATCGCTTGGCAGTTGAACGGAGGGCGGACTTTTGAGAGCGTTTGTCCGACAGTGGGAGCAGTCATCGACGGAGGATTTGAGCCGGGAGTATGGGATTCCGAGTACGGGGATGTGCTCTGCAGTCACGGCGACATTTCCCGGGGCCGCCAGCTCATTTGGGAGTTATTTCCCGGCGCAGGCACAGAACTGACAGTTTATCTATTTCACTACCACCAAGTACATCCCGAGAATCCCGGTTCTTTGCTGGAAATGTACGAGGATTTTTTCGCAATTTTACCGGAATACCGCCGCTGCGATGTCGATAAATTGGTGTGGAAAAAGCCGACTTTTGGTTATATTCCCGGGCATTTTAGCACCAACAGCAGCGATCGATCCGTGGCGATCGATCGCCTAATCTCGATCGGCGACGCAGCATCCCTGCAATCTCCCCTCGTTTTCACTGGCTTCGGCTCTCTAGTCCGCAATCTTTTCCGCTTAACAGACCTTTTGGATACAGCATTAAAGCACAATTTGTTGAGGGCAAATCACTTAAACCAAATTCGCGCCTACCAGAGCAATGTTTCAGTAACTTGGCTGTTTTCTAAAGGCATGATGGTTCCTACGGGTCTTAGTTTGCCACCTCAAAGAATTAATTCAATTCTCAATACCTTTTTTGGTATTTTGGCAGCGCAAAAACTCGCAGTAGCCGAAACTTTTATTAAAGACAGAACCGACTGGCTAACTTTCAACCGACTGGCGATCGAAGCAGCCGGAAAAAACCCTTCTCTACTGCTGTGGATTTTAGATTTTGTCAGCTTGGGGGATATTTGGCGCTGGCTGGGAAGTTACTTGAATTTTACTCTGCTGGCTTTGGCCAGTTTCCTCTTCGGATGGCTTCCCAGCTTCGCCCGCAGCGTACAGCCTTGGTTGGAGCCCCGGTATCCGGCTGTTTGGCTGTGGCTGTTGGCTACCAGCTACGATCTCACCTACGGCATGGGAAAGGGGAGAAAAGAGTGTTGAGTTTTGAGTCAAAACTCAACACTAGCAACTTCAGTTCGCTATCGAAAACTCGGCAATTCAATTTCAGCTAGCGATCGACGTTTTTTAGAAGCCCGCAGCGGACTGGCAATCAAGGTCAGCCAGTCGGGTTGGGCGACTGCTGTAGTTTTGGTCACACTCGATCGCACTTCTTGAATCCCAAAGGTTTCAACGGAGTTCAAAATTTGAAAAGCCCTGGTCAATTCTTGGGTGTCCACTTTGGTAGCAGTTTCGGGTTCAGACTCCGCCACCGGCATTTCAGGTTCCGCAACCGCAGGGGCCGAGTCAGTTGCCGGCTCATGAGGCTGGTAGGTTTCGATCTCCTGCAATTGAATAACCGATACTTTGGCTAATTTGTTGACTTCCATATTGGCTGGGGATTCAGGCTCGATCGCATCGACAACAGCCGCTACCTCTGGATGCTCTTCTGATTCCGACCAAGGTTGGACAGGGGAAGCGTTGAAGGCTGGCGGCAGCGGAACTTGAGAGCTTTTAACCGCCGCCAGCAATGATTCTAATTGGGCGCTGGCGGTATCGGGAGCACTCTCAGGCGGCTGGATAATCGGCGACTTCACCTGTGGTCTCTCCAAACTTCTTTCCAAGGCAGCTTTGAATTGCAGGGTGTGGCGCTGCTGGCGGTGCAAGCGGGCTCGCAATTCCCTGCAAATATTTTCTGTGGTTACTAACTGGTGTAACTGTTCGTTGTAGCGCTGCACAGTAGACGCACATTCTCGCTCAACAGTCGCTAGCCTGACTTGGCTGGTTGCCAACTGACTTCTTAAATTTTCGACTAAAATTTCTTGACTTTGGAGGGTTTGATGGGAAACTTCCACTTTCCCAAAAAGCCGCGTCAATTGTTCTTGAGTATTTTCTAGTTCTGCAGTCCGCTGTTCTAGCAAAGTTTCGCGATTCTGCAAGGTTTTTTGGGACTCTTCGAGAGCTGCTTCTAGCTGCGCGATGCGCTGCAAAAGGTCGCGGTTGCATTCGTGCAGCGCTTGCATGAGGGTGACTGGGGTCGATCCTTTGCCCTGACGCTGTTCGGCATTCCCAAGCATATTTTTTAGATTGTCTGAAATCGGGGGCGAGCCCGCCTCAGTCGGCTGTGTCTGAGATTGCGAATTTTTTGTTTCAGGTTGTGTGGGAATTGCATCTACGCCGATGGCGTTGGGAAAATCTACTGTTTGCCAGTCTTCTTCTGGCTGTTGGGGAACGGTTGCGGGAGTGTCTGTCGGATGGGGGGCGATCGGCTCAAAACCCCCAGCATCAGCAATATTTGACTGCAATGGTTCGGTATTGGATGGAACAGCAGGGTGCGGTTGGTGCTGATGGGCTCGAAGATCAGCTTCTGACATGGCTTTTTATCCCAATAGTCACAGGGTCTGTGATACAGTCTATCCTTAGAGATTCTACAGAAGAAAGCCCCTAAGTGACAGTTGTTGTCATTTTTCCTGTTTTTTCGGACAATAGCCTCTGAATCGAGTGGCGCGATCGAACTACAACCCGAACTCGAATTAAGGCGTAAGATGCGCCTGCGATCGCCCTACAGACGTGAGTTTTTGGCCCTGAGTCCTATCCTGTCAAAATAATTTTTCCCGATTTCTAACGCACTGTTTCGGTATCCCGGCGATCGCCTAAGCTTTAACAACTGCACAATGTTTGTCAATAATTGCTGGAACTTCTGCCGGTGCAATGCGACTGTAGCGAGTTTTGTCCGGCATCACAACTATATTTGGGCCTGCTTTACACTGTTTGAGACATCCGGTTCCCTGTACTGTCACTTGGTCTTCTAAACCGCGCGCATTCAAAGCATTTTCTAAAGCTTTACAGACTCCTCCAGCGCCCCGCTTCTGGCAGTCTGATTTTTGACATACTAATATTTTGGTTTGGGTTTTTGCCCGAGCTTTTACAGTTTGAGCTGCTGCGGGAGAGGTGACTTGGGTTTTGCCGGTCGCGCGATCGTCGGATGTCCATACCGCAACAGGCACATTGGTGGAGTCGAGGTGTTCGTGCGAGCGATCGTCGTTGCCCTGAGCCAGCTTGAGGCTGCGAGCTTTAAGTTTTATTTTACCGTTTTTCAAGTTGAGTTCTTTCTCACCTACAATTTGAACTTTCAACCCGGGCGTCAAAATAGGTGACAGAAATGACCGCAATTCCTTGCAAAGTTTAACAAGATATTCTACTCCGCGATCGCTACTAATTCGCAAATATTTAAGTTTACAGCCATCTTCAATAATCAGGCCGAGGATTTCTCCCTCTAAGTAGAATTCGGAAACGTGCTTGCCAGATTTATACATCGTTATAGCTCCTTTAAATCAGTTACATCCGTTACATTTTGTACGCTGCTCTTTCTCTAACTTCCTGCTTCCTTTACCCCCTTTGCCAGCAGCACTCCAGCCACTGCACGAGTTCGCCCCGAGGGGCGCTGACTTGCCTCAACACGCTCTTTAATTGAGCAGCTTGTTTGACAGTGTTGACTTTTGCCCGCAAAGGTTGGTCAACCGCACACCAGCAGGGAATTTCTAGCTCTTGCAAGCGTTTGTAAACTTGCCACCTATCTAGCCAACTAACTTGCACAATGTCACAAACTTCTAATTCTGGATCTGCTGGATTCATTTTTTGACAACAGTAATAATTTGCATTAATTTTTACCCTGACTGATAGCGGGCAGAAGTTAAAAGCTAGATTTCTGAAGAACCTCAAGGATTATCAACAGCCCTTCCTAAAAAATTTTGCCTTTTGCCCTATGCCTTCTGCCTTCAGAAGGTTCGCCCCGCTTTCAGGAAGCGTTCAGAACGAGCATCTTGTTAAAGCATAACCCAACTGCTAATTATTCTCAATAGGTTTCCCAAAAAAATTTCCTACTCTACAAAATCTTCTACTATCGAGGCAGACCCTGCTTGACGGGTAAATCTAGGGTGCTAGACTGACTCTATTGGCAACAAAACTGCCTATTGAGAGGAGAACACACATGGCTGAGACTCAGAGTGCATTGAGACCGTTTGGCCACATAGCCGAAAATCCTGTTCTACTTGAACATTCAGTCACAGCACCGATTTGTGAAGGGATGAACGCGCTGCTGGCCAGTTTTCAGGCTCTATACCTGCAATATCAAAAACATCATTTTGTGGTGGAAGGGGCAGAATTTTACTCCTTGCACAAATTCTTTGAAGAAAGCTACGGAGAAGCTCAAGATAGCGTCCACGAGTTGGGCGAACGGTTAAACGGGTTGGGCGGCATACCAGCAGCGGGTTTTAGCAAGTTAGCCGAACTTTGCTGTTTCGAGCCGGAACCAGACGGCGTGTATTCTTGCCGCCAAATGCTAGAACACGATTTGACGGCGGAACAAGCTATTATAGGTTTGCTGCGCCGTCAAGCAGGACAAGCAGAAAGTTTGGGCGATCGAGCTACCCGCTACCTCTACGAAAAAATCCTGCTGAAAACCGAGGAACGGGCTTATCACATTTCCCACTTCCTCGCCCCCGATACCTTAGTGCAATTCAACTTGAACTAACAATTCTTCTTCTGGCTCTTCCTTAGCAGACGTGGCACAGGCGTCTCGCCTGTGAATTTTGACAGTTTATTATCTTAGCTGTAAAAAAAAGCGAGCAGTTTTGTGACTGCCCGCTTTTTTTATACAAAGTTAGTTTAAAACCAGGGAACTAAGGCGCTAAAGCATTGCCGCGCAACAAGCTACCAATGGTTTTGGCGGTAATCTTCATCTGAATGAAGGGATTGGCCGGTACCACTGTTTTATACAAGTAGCTATCGAATGTGAGTTTCTGCACGTCGCGATCGGCACACATTTCCACAAAAGCTTCGCGAGTAGCGTCGGAACGGTAAAACACGCGCTGCAAAATGTCCAGAACTTTGTAAGTAATGCCGTAGGCTTTATCCCACCGCTTCAGGTAAAGCTTGATTTCCTGTTCAGTAGGAATGCGCGCGCCTTTATTGGAAATCTCCACAATAGTTTCGGCGCACATCCGGCCAGACTTGGCTGCAAAATAGATACCTTCGCCGGAAGACTTGGTAACGTAACCTGCGGCATCGCCTACGAGAGCAACTCGACCGACAACCCGGCGGGGACGCGGATGTTCCGGGATGGGGTGAGCTTCTACTTTAATAATCTCACCGCCCATCAGTTTTTTGGCAGCGCGGGCGCGGACTCCTGCTTGCAGCTTTTTGATATCGGCTTGATTGACTTTCATCGTGCCGGTACCGACGGCTACGTGGTCGTATTTGGGGAACACCCAAGCGTAGAAGTCGGTAGATACGTCGTTGCCGACGTACATTTCGGCTAAATCTTCGTAGTAAGCCATTTTATCTTCTGGCAGGCGGATTCGTTCTTGGAAGGCGATCGCATAATTGTAGTCGCCAGCGTCGATCGCCTTTGCTACGCGGGAGTTAGCGCCGTCAGCCCCAATTACCAAATCCACCTTCAGAGTTTTCTGAATTCCCATGGCGCTGCCGTCGGAGTGGTCGGCGTAGTGGAGAATGTAGGGGTCGGTGTTGTTTGAAGGAATCTCTAATTTGTGAACGGTGCCGTTAATCAGTTTTGCACCCAAGGAAGCTGCACGATCGCGCAGGAAGCCATCGAGCACTTCGCGGCGGCACATACCGATGTATTCATGTGCGTTTTCAATATTGATGTCCACCTCGACGTTGGAGGGGGAGATCATTTTCATTTTTCTGACTTGGCGGTCAATAATATTTTGCGGCAAGTCAAATTCGCTGACCATGCACAGGGGAATCGCCCCGCCACAGGGTTTCGCGTTGTCTAATTTACGCTCGAATAGGTATGTTTCGATTCCTGCTTTTACCAATGTTTCGGCGGCGGAAGAACCCGCAGGGCCTGAACCTACTACTGCAACCCTTAGTGTCAAAGCTTTTCTCTCCAGTTTTTTACTATAGGCATTACTCAGGTGTGATGGTATCACGGAGTTTGGATGCGGTGGCGTGAAGCAGGGAAGATTTCAATGAAATGAAACAGAGCTTAACAGTTCGATACGAAAATCGGGTTTGGGGCGATGGTTCGGGCGCAGGGAATTGTTGAGCTGTTGGTTGTAGTTGTTAGCAGGAAGGAAATATATAACGTATGGGAAACCAATGCAAACGCCTATCTTTGATGCAGCCCTCCGACACTTAGCTGTAGCTTCTATTAGCGGATACCAGAAACACATCTCGCCGAGAAAAGGGTTTTCTTGCGCTCACCGAGTGCTGTACGGGGGGGAGTCTTGCTCGCAGTATATCAAGGGCGCGATCGCCAAATTGGGCTTGTTTGGGGCGATTAAAGCATCGCGCCGCCGGTTTGCCGCTTGCAAGCGCGCGAATCAAATCTTGAAAGCCCGGTTTAGCAGTCAATCTGGCAGTGAAGACTCCAATTTCGAGGGTAACGACGAACCAAAATCCGATCGACCAAAATCTCAGGGGGAAACTCCTCGCAGAAGCTCTCAGGGTGAAAATTACTGTATTGAAGGGCTAGATTGTGGAATCTCGGAATGTTTTTCGGGACTCGATTGTAGCGGTGCGGATTGTTGTGGACTCGATGGTGGCGGCGCGGATTGTTGTGGACTCGATGGTGGCGGCGCGGATTGTTGTGGACTCGATTGTAGCGGCGCGGATTGTAGTTGACTCGATGGTGGCAGCGCGGATTGTGGCAGTTGTTTCTAGTTTTACTCCCCAACCGCTCTCCAAATAGGTAAATTTTTTTTACTAAATGTACGGGAATTTTCAGAGGGTGCGATCGCGATTGTCGATCGAACGCGGTGCAATAAGTTACATTTAAGTTACGTAAAGTTCCTATATAAAATTTCAAATTCCTATGCTCGGTAATTTTCAACAAAGCAACCTGCGGATCGAGCTTGAAGCTTCCGAAACAGCGATTAGAGACAGCTTGTTGCGTCCGAGTCAATTGCAGCAGTGGCTGTGGCCGCAGCAGTTGTCTAGCGGTTTGCCAGAAGAATTTTCTCGAGGTTTGACCTTTACGACTTGGCTGGGCCCCGTGGCAGTTCAGCATCACGTTGATACTGCTGAGCACAATTGTCTGCGGCTATTATTGAGTCAGGGCATTGACGGATTCCACGAGTGGTATTGGGGCGACGGTTGGGTGCAGTCTCGGTTGGAGGGAGTGTCCCTGCTGCCGCTAAATTTGGGGCAAACCGCTAGTTTACTGCGGCTGCGGGAGTTTGTGGTCCGCAAGGGTAAGGGGAAGTAGATAAATCACTCTCCAAAATCATTAGAACAAAGCCTGGTACTCCTGCATAGCAACGAAAAATTCTCAATCCTTTTAGGGATAAAGAAGCGTTGTAATGATGAATAAAATACCACAAGACTCTCACACGATTGGAGAGCTTTTTAGATTAGGAAAGACTCTTTCTTACAACAATAGCAAGATATCCTCTAGATCGGGGAGTTCTTGCATCTTTCGATATCAGAAGTTTTGCCCGTATCTTTCCCGACAGATTTGTGTCGGTCGCGAGGCAAAACTTTTTTATATGCGACCCAAAAATCTGTATCAGAGACGGCACATTGTCTGTAAACATGGGAGAGAATCCGACAAACCTTTAGCACCCATTTCAACTCGACTTCCTATATATAGCCATCCTCGCATCATTTGTGAATTTCTTGCTCCATCCCCGCGAATTCGGGAAGGGTTGGGGTGGGGTAAAAACTTTACGACTCATGTAGGATTGCTATAAACCCCTATAATTTTTTTGGTTAAGGCATCAATTGGCAGCTATTTTCACTGCTTGTTAGCCTTAGGGTTTACGAAAAACTACATTTCATCACCTTGGATTGTTAACTTGCCTTTTTTTTACTTTACTTGAACTTGCCGGAAGGCTGATGCTAATTGTTGAAAAAGACAGAGTATTGCAAGCAGCGGGGCTACACTCCCGTGACTTTGACGATCGCGGCTCAAGATATTTTTGATAATAAAAGCCGATCGATCAATTATTTGGTTTCTTGTCAAATCGGTCGATCTCTGGGCTTTTGAGCAAACTACCTGTGACCGTCTATACATGGAAAATTTTGCTGACCGCTGTGGGTGGAGCCATTTTTAACGATGTTTGAAAAACCGCAAGGGGGACAATTTATGGAATTGAGAATTAACCAGGTTGAGATATGTAGCATGATAACTCCTTACCCTTAGTCTGCCAGACCACCTGAAAGCCTGTTCGCTGCCGAAAAACTAAGAGTGTGTTATAAAAACATAATTTGTTACTTTCTAAAGCGCTATTCTCGACACAACGAACCCTGTGTGTTTTGAATTCGCGTTAATTTTTACCAGAAAAATAAATATGCTGTCCATTCCAGGCATTGCCATCCAGAAGCTGCTTTACGAAAGTGCCAGCTCTCTGGTTTACCGGGCCCTTCGGGAAGCGGATCGCCAACCGCTCATCCTCAAACTTCTCAAAGAGAGCTACCCCACACCTCAAGAATTGCTGCGCTACCGCACCGAATACCGCATCACCCGAGAGCTGCAAGAGGCGGGAGTCGTGCGAGTCTATGACTTGAAAAAATACCAAAACAGCCTCGTGATTTTTGTGGAGGACTTTGGCGGGGAATCCTTGAAAATATGGATGCAGCAGCGAAAGTTTAGCCTCAACGAGTTTCTGCTGCTGGCGATCGCCACCACAGAAATATTAGGGCAAATTCACAGCGCCAATATTATTCACAAGGATATTAACCCTTCTAATATAGTATTTAATCCAGCCACCGACCAGCTCAAAATTATCGACTTTGGCATTTCTACTCAGTTAAAAAGAGAAACCCCGACCCTGAAAAACCCCAACATTTTAGAAGGAACCTTAGCTTATATTTCACCCGAACAAACCGGCAGGATGAATCGCACTCTCGATTACCGCACAGATTTTTACTCTCTCGGCGTCACCTTCTACGAATTGCTCACAGGAAAACTACCTTTTGACACAGAAGACGCTTTAGAGTTGGTGCACTGCCACATTGCCAGACAACCAATTCCTGCCCACGAATCCGCTCCAGAAATTCCTCTAGCTATCTCGAAAATTATCAGTAAATTGATGGCTAAGAATGCCGAAAATCGCTATCAAACAGCCTTGGGACTCAAGCACGATCTAGAAATGTGTTTGGTTCAATTACAAGAAACGCATAGCATAGAAGAATTTGACTTGGGAAAGCACGATCTTACAGACCGTTTTCTGATTCCAGAAAAGTTATACGGTAGAGAAACTGAAGTAGAGCATCTATTAGCAGCCTTTGAAAGAGTCAGTACGGCCAGTGCCGAAATGATGCTAGTAGCTGGCTTTTCTGGGATTGGTAAAACCGCCGTAGTGAACGAAGTCCACAAGCCGATCGCCAGACAGCGCGGCTATTTTATTCAAGGCAAATACGATCAATTTGGGCGCAATATTCCTTTCAGTGCATTTGTGCAAGCATTTCGAGAATTGATGGGGCAATTATTATCAGAAAGTGACGCTCAATTACAAACATGGAAGACCAATATTCTGACAGCAGTGGGCGATAGCGGGCAAGTGCTGATTGAGGTAATTCCTGAGTTAGAACGCATTATTGGCCCTCAACCGGCCGCACTAGAACTGTCAGGGAATGCAGCACAAAATCGCTTCAATCTGCTGATGCAAAAGTTTGTACAAGTATTTACTACTGCCGAACATCCCTTAGTGATTTTTTTGGACGATTTGCAGTGGGCAGATTCAGCATCGCTCAACTTGCTACAACTGTTAATGCAGGATACAGGGCATCTGTTAGTATTGGGTGCTTATCGGGATAATGAAGTCTCCCCTGTTCACCCGTTTATGTTGACGGTGGATGAGATTGTGAAGTCTGGGGCAGTGGTGAATACGATTACGCTGCAACCGTTGAGTTTAGCAGATATGAATCAGTTGGTAGCAGATACGCTGATTTGCGATTTATCCTTGGCTGAGCCGTTGACAGAACTGGTTTATCAAAAAACCAAAGGTAATCCCTTTTTCTCTACTCAATTCCTCAAGTCGTTGTATGAAGATGGTCACATTATATTTGCTCCCCCTGGGTTCCCCACCCCCCTTTCATCCCCCCTTACCAACGGGAGACCCAGGGGGGTACAAGGAGGGTGGCAGTGCAATATCGATCGAGTTAAATTTGCCGACGCCTCGGATGTGGTTGAGTTTATGGCGGCGCAATTGCAGAAGTTGCCTGCCCAAACTCAGGATGTTCTCAAACTTGCCGCGTGCATAGGGGCGCAGTTTGATTTAGAGACCTTGGCAATAGTCAGCGAAGAATTACCAGAACAAACGGAATCAGCGCTGTGGAAAGCCTTGCAAGAAGGACTCATTTTAGTGATTTCAGAAGGCTATGATTTAATTCAAGCAGACGATCGACCTCCGAATCAGTCTGTTGCTAATCCCACTTATCGCTTCCTGCACGATCGCGTCCAGCAAGCGGCTTATTCATTGATTCCCGACGAGCAAAAAAAAGCCACTCATCTGAAAATAGGACAGTTACTGCTACAAAATTCTTCCGACATTGAAACAGAAGAAAAACTGTTTGATATTGTGGGGCATTTAAATCAAGGAATTGAGTTAATCGATCGATTAAGCGAACGAGAAGCCTTAGCCCAACTCAACTTAGAAGCAGGACGTAAAGCCAGAAGTTCTACCGCCTACGCGGCGGCAAATATTTATCTACAAACGGGAATCGAGCTACTGACACCTCAATGCTGGCAAACTCAATATCAACTGGCGCTAAATCTCTATGTTGCTGCTGCTGAAATTGCCTATTTGAATGGTGACTTTGATGGTATGGAACAGATAGCCGCACTGGTTTTGCAAGAAGCCCAAACAATTTTAGATCGAGTTAAAATTTACGAAATTAAAATTGCCGCTCAGACAGCCCAGAGCAAGGTTTTAGAAACGATCGCCGTAGCAAGAGAGGCACTCTTACAATTGGGGATTGAGCTCCCTGCCGAACCTGATGAAGCCAAGATTGGCAAAGCGCTACAAGCCCTTGCGGGCTCCCTCGGCGACAGAAAGATTGAGGAATTGGTTGACCTACCTGTGATGACAAATCCACAGACTCAGGCAGCTATCCAACTGTCTGGTATGTTGTTTCCACCCATTTTCCAGGGAATGCCCGGTTTGCTGCCTCTTCTGAGCTCTACGATGGTGAGTTTATCCCTCTCCTTTGGGAATGCGCCCGCATCGACAGTGGGTTATGCGATGCACGGGATGGTGTTCTGTGCCTTTTTACAAGAGGTGGAAACGGGCTATGGCTTTGGGCAATTGGCACTTTCATTGCTCGATAGGTTCAATGTACGGGAATTCAAGTCTATAATTCTGCTGTTGTTTGGTGGTTGGATTCAGCATCGCCAAGAAGCTCTTTTGGCAACGATACCGACGCTGAAAGAAGGCTATAGGTTGGGTATGGAAACCGGCGACTTTGTAGACGCTGGGTACAACATATATATTTGTTTTTATACTCATTTATTCGCTGGGGTAGAACTAGACACTTGGGAACCAGAAATAGCAAGTTACAGGGCTGTCATGGCGCAGTTAAAACAATATTCTGCTCGGGTTTATTTGGATATGATTCAGCAGACGGTGCAAAACTTGAGGGAAACCCGTACTCGGCCGGATTTGTTAATAGGCTCTGCCTACGATGAAACGGTGATGATTCCCAGGCACTATCAGGATAATGAATTTACGGCGATCGCTTGTGCCTGCATCTTCAAACTGCTGCTTGCTTACTGCTATGGCAATTATACGGCTGCACTAGACCACATTACCCAAGTCAAACAGTATTTGATGGGAGTATCTGGATCGGCTTTTGTTCCAATTTTTCATTTTTATGCCGCCCTGACGCACCTGGCACTTTTTCCGGCACAGCCAGCAAGTGAGCAAACTGAAATTATTGCCTTAGTGGAAACCCATCAAAGCACGCTGCAACAGTGGGCGCAAAATGCTCCGATGAACTATCTGCATAAATGGTATTTAGTGGAAGCAGAACGGCAACGGGTGTTGGGCAATAAAGCCGAGGCGATTGAAATGTACGATCGCGCAATTGAAGGAGCCCAAGAAAACGAATATGTTAATGACGAAGCCCTGGCCAACGAACTAGCAGCAAAATTTTACGGGGAATGGGGCAAAACAAAAGTTGCTCAAGCCTACATATTTGAGGCGTATTATTGTTATGTTGAATGGGGAGCCACTGCTAAGGTAACGGATTTAGAAACGCGATATCCCCACTTATTCGCGGTAACTCAACCGGGAAGGAACAACACTCAAACTACCGTATCAATGACAACGACTGGTTCGGGTAATCACCTAGATATCACCGCAGTTATGAAGGCTTCTCAGGCGATTTCTGGAGAAATTATGCTAGATAAGCTACTGTCTAGCTTGATGAAAATTTTGATGGAAAATGCAGGGGCGCAACGAGGCTATCTGATTTTGTTAAGCCAGGGACAACTGTTGATTGAAGCTGAAGGGACAATCGATGACGAACTCGTCACCGTGTTGCAGTCAATCCCGGTTGAAACCTGTCAAGAACTTGCTACCGCAATTGTCAATTATGTGAGCCGCACTCAAGAAAGCGTGGTATTGGATGATGCTGCACGCTCGGGACAATTTACCAACGACCGCCACATCCGAAAGCATCAGCCCAAATCAATTTTATGTGTGCCGCTGATTAATCAATCTCAAATCATTAGTATTGTTTACCTAGAAAATAATTTGACAGCGGGAGCTTTTACCCCAGAAAGAGTGGAAATATTAAAAGTTTTATCTGGACAAGCGGCGATCTCGATTCAAAATTCTAAGCTTTATACAGAAGTACGCGAAAATGAAAGCAGGCTGGCTCAACTCAACAAAGCTTACGAGCGCTTCGTGCCCCATCAATTCCTCCAGTTTCTCAGGAAATCAAGCATCATTGATGTGGAATTGGGCGATCAAGTGCAGTTAGAAATGTCGGTACTGTTTTCTGACATTCGCAATTTTACCACGCTTTCGGAAACTATGACGCCGGAGGATAATTTCAAATTTATCAATTCTTATCTTTCTCGTATGGAACCCGTCATTAATGAAAATAAGGGGTTTATCGACAAATATATTGGCGATGCGATTATGGCGCTGTTTAGCGGTGAGGCGGATCATGCGGTGAAAGCGGGAATTGCTATGCTACACCGTCTCGCTGAATACAATGAATACTGCGCTAACGCTGGCTGTGCGCCGATTCAGATTGGAATTGGGATTAATACGGGTTCTTTGATGCTGGGAACTGTAGGAGGACCAAATCGCATGGACGGGACAGTCATCAGCGATGCGGTGAATTTAGCTTCTCGCGTGGAAAGTTTGACGAAAAATTATGGGGTGTCTCTATTAATTACCCAGCCAACTTACTCGCGCCTAAAAAATCCATCCCAGTACGCAATCCGCACTCTCGATACGGTAAAAGTCAAAGGAAAATCCGAAGCTGTGACGGTTTATGAGGTGTTTGATGCAGATCCGCTACAAATTAAAGAGGGCAAGTTAGCTACGCTGGAATTGTTTGCAAAAGCTTTGGCGATTTACTCGGAAGGGAATGTGGCTGAAGCGGCGTGGCTGTTTTCAGAGTGTTGGCGTCAGAATCAGGGCGATCGCATTGCTAAAATTTATTGGGAACGCTGTCAGTCTGCATTGGGGACTCGCACAAAAATCAAAGACAGGCTACACAATTTAAATTAAGCGGTTGCTATAGCGATCTTTGCAGGAGTCGTAAATTTTTGACCCCACCCCAACCCTCCCCGAAGTAGCTTGCTAGGGAGTAAGAAATTCACAAATGATGCGAGGATTGCTATATAAGCTGTGTTGCATCTAGATTGCCTATGGTATTAGAGAGGGAGAGGGGGAGAAGGGGAGAGGGGGAGAGGATTTGACGATTTTCGATCTGGACTAGAAATATACAATTTAAATGCACAACAGCTTACCTGAGAATCAAAACAAAAGTGCGATCGACTGCTGAGACACGCTACCAACTAGGCGATCTAAATCGCGTAGGTATATTGTGGCGCTTTAGCGCTAAAGCGCCACAACATACGAAGTCTAAAAAGTTACTGCCTGAACTATACTGCTGGCAGTGACTCCTTTCAAGACAGCTAAATATTCCCCTGTTACCTGATACTGAATTATAGTATCGCTCACATTCGCGCCGGTTCCTTGAAAAATATTTAACTGGTTAAAAGCAAGGGGGCTAATTAAATCAATTTTGTCTTGATTTAGGGTAAAATCAACGATCGTATCAGCAGTAGCTAAGTCTGTTGAACCAGTATCGATCGCGATCGCAAACACATCAAAACCCAATCCGCCTGTGAGAGTGTCGGCCCCCATTTCTCCAAATAAGTAATCATTGCCCCCGTCGCCAAACAATATATCGTCGCCATCGCCTCCGTAAATGCGATCGTTTGCCTTACCTCCGTAAATCAAATCAGAACCGCCGTCACCCTGAATAAATTCAATGCCTTGGCCGCCAAAAATAATGTCATTGCCATCACCGCCGTTGATGCCGTCATCCCCTTTTTGTCCGTACAGCAAGTCATCGCCTGCTTTGCCATCAAGATAATCATTGCCGGGGCGTGCGTGGATAATATCATTCAATGCCGATCCTGTGGCGCGATCGTCCTTATCTGTCAAACCGATTACTGACTTTTTCAACAAGGTTGTGACATCGCCTAAGTTGTCGTTATCGCTGATATTGACTGTGAGAGGGGCGACCAGGTTGTTATACAATGTGTCATTGCTGGTAGTGGCGTGGCTAATTGGACTTAGACGATCGCCCTCAGCAACCGCATCGTCAACCGCAGTCACCGTTACCGTTTGAGCGACATTCCAATTGGCGGAAGTAAAAGTAAGGGCCCTTTGGCTGACAGTAACTTGGGTTCCCGCAGTAATAGCAACGGTGACATTAGCAGTTGGTTGAGTATTTAGTCGCACTTTGTATATATCGCTGCCCAAGCTTTCGAGTACCTCGGTACTGCTAAGTGGTTGAATGAAAATGATAGCGGGAGTACCTGGAGTTGTTGTGGGAGTCCTAGTCGGCGGGGGAGTCGGTGTTGGCGTGGGAGTCGGCGGGGGAGTCGGTGTTGGCGGGGGAGTCGGAGTCGGCGTGGGAGTCGGCGGGGGAGTCGGTGTTGGCGGGGGAGTTGGTGTTGGCGTGGGAGTCGGAGTCGGCGGGGGAGTCGGTGTTGGCGTGGGAGTCGGAGTCGGCGTGGCTATGTTAACAGTAAAACTGCCTAAATTGCTACCTACAACTTGATTGCCAAAAGTATCTTTTACTTGCGATGCTTGCAAATTAACAGTGTAACTGCCATTATCTGTATCATCCCAACTTCCCCCAGGCGGAGTCAGCGAATAAATTGCCGTGCGAGGTGTGCCGTTACTATTAGTATCGACGCTGACAAATGTAGCGGGAATTGCACCACCTGACCAGTTTACTACCAGGTCAGAGTTATCTAAACTGCTAACATCAACTCCGCTACTATCACTGAAAGTAACTGTCAATGTCTGACTTGTGCCGCCCGCTGTAGTAATGTTAGAAATTGTACCCAAGCTAGCAGTAGGTGCGGTAACATCAGCAGTGCGAGTCAGTTGAGTGGCAGCGGTATTATTATTACTGGCAGTATCGGTAGCTTTAGCCTCCGGTACATCAACTGTGACGGGGCCATCAGCATTCGGTGTAACTGTAAAATTATAAGTCGTGCCGCTACCTGTAAAACCGCTCGCCGTACCGTTAGTAACATTAATGCCACTCGCACTAAATCCTGTCACATTTTCACTGAAAGTGGCTGTGACTAAAAATGGTGCATTTATTGTTGTGGGTGAAGTTGATGTTAAGGCAACTGTTGGTGCGGTAACATCAGCAGTACGAACCAGTTGAGTTGCAGCGATATTGTTATTACTGGCAGTATCGGTAGCTTTAGCCTCCGGTACATCAACTGTGACGGGGCCATCAGCATTCGGTGTAACTGTAAAATTATAAGTCGTGCCGCTACCTGTAAAACCGCTCACCGTACCGTTAGTAACATTAATGCCAGTTGCACTAAATCCTGTCACATTTTCACTGAAAGTTGCTGTGACTAAAAATGGTGCATTTATTGTTGTTGCTGAATTTGATGTTAAAGCAACTGTTGGTGCGGTAAAATCAGCAGTGCGAACCAGTCCAGTGGCAGCGATATTGTTATTACTGGCAATATCCGTAGCTTTAGCAGCAAGTACATCAACTGTGATGGGGCCATCAGCATTCGGTGTAACTGTAAAATTATAAGTCGTGCCGCTACCTGTAAAACCGCTAACCCTACCGTTAGTAACATTAATGCCAGTTGCACTAAATCCTGTCACATTTTCACTGAAAGTTGCTGTGACTAAAAATGGTGCATTGATTGTTGTTGCTGAAGTTGAAGTTAAGGCAACTGTTGGCGGTGTAATATCAGCAGTACGAGTCAGTTGAGTGGCAGCGGTATTGTTATTACTCGCAGTATCCTTCGCTTTAGCCTCCGGTACATCAACTGTGACGGGGCCATCAGCAGTAGGAGTGACATCAAAGGTGTAGGTTTTGGCATCAACTGTGACAAAGTTACCGATAGTCGCATTGGCTACGGTGATATCAGTATTATCAAACCCGGTGACATTTTCGCTGAATGTTGCTGTGACGCTAAATAAACCATTTAGTGTTGTTGGTGATGTGGATGTTAAAGCAACTGTTGGTGCAATGCCATCAATAACTATGGCTTTGCTACCGCCGAGCGAGTTGGCTGAGGCGGTAGCGGGCAGGGCTAAGATGGCATCCACAGTCAAATTATCTTTGATGGTGCCGCCGTTGAGGGTGAGGGCACTTGTGGAGAGGTATTCTAAGTCGAGGGAAGTGTCTCCGGCTTGGACTACATAGTTGAAAGTGAGGGCGGTACCGCCGCTACCACTGGCATAAGTGGCAAATTGGTCAGTTGTGCCAGTTTCTAGTTGCAGTCGGGGTGTGCCGATGACGGTGACAGCAGCATCGAAGGTGACGGTGATATTGATGGTGGAACCTACACCGTAGCTACCGTCTGCAGTGGTGGCAGTGACTGCAGTAACTTTGGGGCTGCTGGTGTTGAGCAGGATGGAGGCGGTGTCGTCTTGGTTCGCCGTTGCTAAGTCAGGTTTGCCGTCGCCGTTGATGTCGCCGATGCTGACGGAGAGGGGGCCAGTGCCAGTAAGGAAGTCTACTTTGGGGGCGAAAGTGGCAGTCGTGGCTCCCGTGGCGGTGGTGTTGAGCAAGATGGAGGCGTTGTCGTCATTGCGGTTCGCCACAGCTAAGTCAGGTTTGCCATCACCGTTGATGTCGCCGATGCTGACAGAGTAGGAGCCACTGCCAGTAGTGAAGTCAACTTTTGGCTCGAAGGTGGGGGTGGTGGCGAAGGTGGCGGTGGTGTTGAGCAGGATGGAGGCGGTGTTGCTGTCAAAATTCGCCGTTGCTAAGTCAGGTTTGCCGTCGCCGTTGATGTCGCCTATGCTGATGGATAGGGGGTTGCTACCAGTAACAAAGTCAACTGTCGGGTTGAAGGAGGGGGTGGCGGCTCCGGTGGCAGTGGTGTTCAGCAGGATGGAGGTACTGCTACCGAAGCCGATGTTCGCCGTTGCTAAGTCAGGTTTACCGTCGCCGTTGATGTCGCCGATGCTGACGGATTGGGGGTTATTGCCACCAGTGGCGAAGTCAGCTTTGGTGGCGAAGGTGGGGGTGGTGGCGAAGGTGGCGGTGGTGTTGAGCAGGATGGAGGCGGTGTTGCTGTCAAAATTCGCCGTTGCTAAGTCAGGTTTGCCGTCGCCGTTGATGTCGCCTATGCTGATGGATAGGGGTTTAACGCCAGTAGCGAACCCGACTTTGGGGGAGAAAGTGGGAGTGGTGGCTCCAGTGGCAGTGGTGTTGAGCAGGATGGAGACGCCGTTGCTGCCGGAGCTCGCCACAGCTAAGTCAAGTTTGCCGTCGCCGTTGATGTCGCCGATGCTGACGGATTGAGGCCAAAGATCAGTAGCGAAGTCAAATTTGGTGGTGAAGGTGGGAGTGCCGGCTCCGGTGGCGGTGGTGTTTATCAGGATGGAGGCGGTGCTGAAGGTGTAGTTGGCCGTTGCTAAGTCAGGTTTGCCGTCGCCGTTGATGTCGCCGATGCTGACGGATCTGGGGCTAGCGCCAGTTGCGAAGTCAACTTTGGGAGCGAAGCCTAGTAGACCGCTGTAGGTTTTCAGGGCATTGGCGTTAAATGGTATTGGTGTTTCAATGAGGCCTATTTGTACTTCCAGTTCCCAGTCTCCGCCCAGTGCGGCATTGCCGGTGGAGTTGGCGGAGGCGGCGATGTCGGCACCCGTTAATTCACTCAGGCGTTGGAGGAATTGGTTAGGTTTTGTGGGCTTAACACCAGTCCCGCCGGGGGTTAAAACCCCCGTCCGATCGCGAAAGTCCTCGATCGAGGACTGAATAAATGAATTGTCTTCAGTCGGTTTCAACCGACTTAAGCTATGAGACGGGGGTTTTAACCCCTGGCGGATGTGGCGGATGTGGCGGATGTGGCGGATGTCAATTTTCACCGATACATCAGCGGCAACATTACACCCGTAGAGGAGAATATCGGCACCGGGAATTAATGCTTTGCGCCACTGTTGGAGTTGAGGGGCGAAGCTGTCTATGTTGCTGGTGTTGAGTGTATTTGCACCGAGTTGTACTGCACCTGGACTGCCGTGAGAGATGATGTGGATTGCTTCTATATGTATATTTTGTTCAATTGCGAGCCTTTCGGTAATTTGCTCAATGCCATCGAGCGTTTCATCTAGGATAATTACTTCAGCATTTGGGGAAATCCCGCTAATTAAACTCTGGTAATCTTCAACATTTGAGGCTATAAAAACTAGATTTGAAACAATTTTTTGCTGTATCATTATGCAACCTTTTTAATTGTTAAATTTTATAGGTTTCACTCAAATATAACTTACAGCAGATTCGACGTTTATGAAGTACCCCCGCCTATCGTTATATCCGCGTAGGAACACGGCGAAAGCCTTTGTCCCTACACTTGATTAACTAGCATCTGATTGCGAGCTACGCCTAAATTTCTTATACCAATTTTTTATGAGGCCCCGTAGAATCCGATCCCCCCTAGCCCCCCTTAATAAGGGGGGGACAAGATTCCGCTCAAAGTCCCCCTTCTTAAGGGGGATGCGAGGGGGATCGAGATGTGTGCAACTTCACATTAAATTGGTATTACGATTGCTTTGTTCCTCGCAATGACATTACCAAGGACTTCCAATCATCGTAAAGCCCGACCAATAATAAGGATGGGAAAGATTTTCATTACTCAGTTTAGCTAATTCGGGCGGTAATTCTAACTCCTTATTTGAGTTAGACAAAATTAAACGGCCATTTTCAATGCGAACTTGACCTTTGAGCATAGCAATTTGAGCCTGCCGCAAGGCTTCAGCTTTAATAGGTGCGACTTTTAACCGATCGTAAAATTCAGCCATTAACCCTAAAGTACCTTCATCGCTGACGTACCAAAGACTAGCTAAAACTGACTTCACCCCCGCTTGCACAGCTAACCCCGCAAAACCTAATTCGGTGTCATCATCACCCACAGCAGTTCTGCAAGCGCTCAACACCAATAGCTCAACTTTAGGTGGCTGATTCCAGCCTAGTTCGCGCACGCGATCGAGTGTTAACCTTCTATCTGATAACTGAATGTAAGAATTGCTCGGTGCTCCTGACTTAAATTCTCCGTGAGTGGCGAGGTGAATAATCCGAAAGGCTTGGGCGGTGCGTTGCGACCTAAGATTGTTGAGAGTAAAGGTTTGGTTGAGGAAGGATTCGCCTTTCCATTCGGAGGCAATAGCATTAAGTTCTGCAGGCACTGCGGGTAATGGTTGGTTATTGGTAAATTGCGACGCTCCCATTGCTAAAACTTCAGCATTTTTAACACTTTCATAGCTAGTATCGGTTAAGTTGACGCTGGGAATGAGTCCGATGCTGTACTTTTCTACTAGAAATTGAGAACCGTCATGGAGGGCGGCTAAGGGGAGCGATCGCAATCCCGCATCCATACTAAAAACTAGGGTGTCGATGCCCTCAGCTTTCAAATCAGCTTCCAAGGGCGCAATTATCCACTGGTAAAGTTGTTGGGATGCTGGCAAATATCTCTGAGTATTTAGGTTTCTGGGATTAAGGAGTTCATCCCTAAAATTGGCGGCGACTTGCATCAAAGTTTCGCGCCGGGCGGCGGGGATGCTTTTGTAAATTGGGATGCCTGTAGGGGGAACTACGATCAGGTCTAGTTGTTCAGGGCGGGCTAAGGCGTAAATAATGGCTGGTTTTTTACCAGTTTGGCTGGCGATCGTTCTAGTTCTTTGCTGTATGGCGGTAAAAGATTGCAAATCCCGCCTGATTTGCTGGTTAATGTATGACCCCACTTGTTCGCTGTAGAAGATATCGATAAAGAAACTGGCTTGAGGGATATCGCCTTTATCGATTAGCCGTGTGATATCGCTGGGGCTAACTATACTTAGAGGCGATGCCGTTTGGACAACTTCGCTTACCCCATCGGATCTGTAGTTAAAAAGAGATTCAATTCTATTAATGCTATTCAGGTTGTCAGATTGAGAGAGTGCATTGGTAATTGAAATATCCGGTAATGTCGTTTGTTCTGATATTGGAGATGGCGCGGGTTCCGGTGTTGGAGATGGTGTTGGAGATGGTGTTGGAGATGGTGGTGGTGTTGGAGATGGTGATGGTGTCGGTTGTGGTGTCGGTTGTGGTGTCGGTTCTGGTGTTGGTTGTGGTGTCGGTTCCGGCGTTGGTTCCGGCGTTGGTTGTGGGGTTGGAGATGGGGTTGGTTGTGGTGTCGGAGATGGGGTTGGTTGTGGTGTCGGAGATGGGGTTGGTTGTGGGGTTGGAGATGGGGTCGGTTGTGGTGTCGGTTCCGGCGTTGGTTGTGGGGTTGGAGATGGTGTCGGTTGTGGTGTCGGTTCCGGCGTTGGTGTCGGTTCCGGTGTCGGTGTCGGTTCCGGTGTTGGAGATGGCGCGGAAGTAACGATCGCAATATTGCCCTGAGTGTAACTCCTAGGCGGCACCGGCACCGCAAACTCTGGCGAAATTGTTTCGGAACCTGATGTAATCGCTCCCGCCGTCCCATTCGTTGTCGCATCGCCGACAATAAAAGGTATAGTCGTGCTCCCCGCGTGGCGAATAGTAATCGCGCCGCCACCCGTGCCATTAGCGCTGGAAATGCTCGCATTTACACCGTTACTATCTGTAAAAGTGCCGCTGACTGTGAGAAGATTGCCAGCCGTGAGGTCAATACTGCCGCCAGTAGACTGAAGAGTGCCTGTAACGGCGATGTCGCTAGCAGCATTGAGAGTAATATTACCGCCAGAAGTGGCGATCGCATCCAGCGCAATGTCCCCTCCCGACTCTAAAATCACAGGCCCGCCTGCTGTCGAAATCGCTCCCACTCCGATGCTATTGCCCGAAGCAACACCCGATGAAACAAAAAATACCTCCCCTTGGATGACATCCGGCGGCAGATTCCCAGCATTCGCCACAGTCGAAACGCCCGATCGCAGAATTAAAGCTGCACTACCTGAAAGCACCGCCGCATCTGGATCGGCAGAACCTGACAAAGTAGTATCTGGCCCAGTGATACTAATATCTCCCGCCGCGATCGCGCCTTTTGCTTCTACCTTAAGTGAGGTTCCAGTATAATCCCCAAATCTCACATCTCCCTCCGAGCTAATAATCGGGTCGTACAAACTCAAAAAACTGCCGCCGTTGCCAGCCAATGTGAGAATACTTACATTACCTCCCGCAGTGAAGTGAGCATCACCGGAAACAGTGCCATTGCTCAATAATGTGATATCCCCGGAGGATTGGAATGCAGGGCTGGGGTAATTTAGGGCGAAGATATCAATATTTTGATTACCTTGTATAGTAAGATTGCCGCCTGCGATCGCCCTGAAAGGATAACTTCCATCCCTCACCCGCACCGTATCTCCAGCCAACAGATACAAATAGTTCTCAGTAAGTAGCTGGCTTTCTACCAAAGTGAGATTGCGTGCTGCCGAGAGTGTAGCATTCTGACTGTTAACAGTAGAACTAGCGATCGCCACATCCCCGCTTTCCACCCTCAAACCCGCCGTCAACACCACTTCCCCAGCACCGTTAACGGAGATACCAGTAGCAGAGTTCCCACCTGCGCCCGCAAGCAATTGCGGAAGAGACAAAGGCAGAGATAATTGCCCATTCTGTGCCAACAATTCCCCGTCAACCACCCCTATTTCTAAACTCAATAAATGTCCTTCTTGACTAAGCCGAACAGCATTTTTACCGGGTACAGCAGCGACAATAATATTACCTTGGGGAGCATTGAGCGAACCAGTGCTGATGACAGTACCGCCAATTAAAGTTATACTTTGTCCCCGCATAACTGCTAAATTACCTGCATTAATAATACTTCCCGGTTGGCTGAGATTAAAGTAAAAAGTGTTCGGAGTTCCTATCAGCGTACTGTAATCGTTCGCTCCAGCCACATTGAACAAACCGGAATCAAAACCTATGTTAGTAGCAGTAGTAGCCGTAAAAGCAGCCGGAAGATTCAAGCTAGCATTAGGGCCAAATATCATGCCCGAAGGATTGATTAAAAAAAGGTTGGAGTTGCCGCCACTTACTTGAAGTAAACCGTTAATAATAGAAGGATTGCCGCCTACTACCCGACCCAGAATGTTCCGAATAGCGGGATTAGAGATAAAATTAGCAATCTGCCCTTCGCTAAGCCCAAACTGTTGAAAACTGTGGAAAAGATTCGCTCCATCTCTAGAAGTTTTACCGCCTGTAATATTCAAGCGATCGCCGCTAGGCGTGACAGTAGTTCCAGTGTCATTGGGTGCGGGAACAATGGGTTGTGCTTGTAGCGCCCCTGTAGTGACAATAGTGGCTGCGATCGCCAGCATTGCAGCACCTTGTATAGAAAAAAATGCTAGTTTCATTGTAATTATGGTGTGTGATACCCCAGGCTGCGTAATGTGGGCTGGAAATAAAAACAAAAGTGCGATCGACTGTTGATGCACCCTACAAACTAGGCGATCGCAATCGGGGCTAGCACAAAGTATTTCCAGGCTGCTACTCAAAAACTCAACATTTGTTAACAAACCCCATTTTGTTCTTTCTAACGTGCTATTCTATACACAAACCTGGTGCGTTTTGACTGCGCGTTAATTTTTAGCAAAAAAATCAATATGCTCTCGATTCCAGGCGTCGCGGCTGTGGCGGTTCTTTACGAAAGTGTCAACTCTCTGGTTTACCGCGCGATTCGGGAAGCAAATAATCAGCCAATTATCCTCAAACTGCTCAAAGAAAGCTACCCCACACCTCAAGAATTGGTGCGCTACCGCACCGAATACCGCATCACTCAAGATCTAAAAGAGGCGGGAGTCGTGCGGGTTTATGACTTGCAAAAATACCAAAACAGCCTCGTGATGTTTGTAGAGGACTTTGGTGGCGAATCCTTGACTATTTGGATGCAGCAGCGAAAGTTTAGCCTCAAGGAATTTCTAAAAATTGCGATCGCCACAACTGAAATTTTAGGGCAAATTCACAGCGCCAACATCATCCACAAAGATATTAACCCCTCGAATATTGTTTACAACCCAGAAACGGAACAATTAAAAATTATCGACTTTGGCATTTCCACTCAGCTAAGCCGAGAAACACCGATACTGAAAAACCCCGGAATTCTGGAAGGAACCCTTGCTTACATCTCACCGGAACAAACTGGCAGGATGAATCGCACTCTCGATTACCGTACAGACTTTTACTCCCTCGGCGTCACCTTCTACGAATTGCTGACAGGAAAACTGCCTTTTGAGACAGAAGACGCTTTAGAGCTAGTTCACTGCCACATTGCCAGACAGCCATTACCCCCGCACGAAATCGACCCAGAAGTTCCCGTAATTGTGTCTCAAATTGTCAGCAAGCTGATGGCTAAAAATGCCGAAAACCGCTATCAAACAGCCTTGGGAATCAAGCAGGATTTAGAAACTTGTCTTTGTCAATTACAAGCAACAGGTAATATAGAGACGTTTGCCTTGGGAACGCAGGATATTACCGACCGTTTCCTGATTCCCGAAAAGTTATACGGCAGGGAAACTGAAGTTTTTAATCTATTATCAGCCTTTGAACGAGTCAGTACAGGTAGCGCCGAAATGATGCTAGTCGCTGGCTTATCGGGCATTGGTAAAACCGCAGTGGTGAATGAAGTCCACAAACCGATCGCCAGACAGCGCGGCTATTTTATCAAAGGGAAATACGACCAATTTGGGCGCAATATTCCTTTCAGTGCATTTGTGCAAGCATTTCGGGAATTGATGGGACAATTATTATCAGAAAGTGACGCTCAATTACAAACATGGAAGACCAATATTCTGACAGCAGTAGGCGACAGCGGGCAAGTGCTGATTGATGTAATTCCTGAGTTAGAACGCATCATTGGCCCTCAAAGTCCTGCACTAGAATTGTCGGGGAGTGCCGCCCAAAATCGCTTCAATCTGCTGATGCAGAAATTTGTGCAAGTATTTACCCAAGCAAAACATCCCTTAGTGATGTTTCTGGACGATTTGCAGTGGGCAGATTCGGCATCTTTGAAATTGCTACAACTGTTGATGAAAGATACGGGGCATCTGTTAGTATTGGGTGCTTATCGGGATAATGAGGTATCATCGGCTCATCCGTTTATGCTGACGACCTATGAGATTGTGAAGTCGGGAGCCACGGTGAATACGATTATCCTGCAACCGTTGAGTTTAGCAGATCTCAATCAGTTGGTAGCAGATACGCTGATGTGCGATTTATCTTTTGCTCAACCTTTGACAGAATTGGTTTATCAAAAAACCAAAGGTAATCCCTTTTTCTCGACTCAATTCCTCAAGGCGTTGCATGAAGATGCTCAAATTACTTTTGACTGGAATTTACGGCATTGGCAGTGCGATATTGCTCAAGCTAGACTTACCCATGCCTCGGATGTGGTGGAGTTTATGGCGGTGCAATTGCAGAAGTTGCCTGCCCAAACTCAGGATGTTCTCAAACTGGCGGCTTGCATTGGGGCGCAGTTTGATTTAGACACCTTGGCAATAGTCAGCGAAGAATTACCAGAACAAACTGCATCATCACTCTGGAGAGCATTGCAAGAAGGACTTATTTTACCCATTACAGAAGGCTATAAATGCTTCCTTCAAACACAGAATATATCCCCTACTGAGTCTATTACCAATCCCACTTATAAGTTTCTGCACGATCGCGTCCAGCAAGCAGCTTATTCCCTAATACCCGAAAACCAAAAACAAGCCACTCATCTCAAAATTGGACAGTTACTGCTACAAAATTCCTCGGCTCTTGAAAGAGAAGAAAAACTATTTGATATTGTGGGGCATTTGAATCAAGCAATTGAGTCGATCGATCGATTAAGCGAACGAGAAGCCTTAGCCAAACTCAACTTAGAAGCGGGAGGTAAGGCAAGAAGTTCTACCGCCTACGCGGCGGCCAATATCTATCTGCAAACAGGGATTGAGCTACTGAGGGCCAACTGCTGGCAAAGTCAGTATGAGTTGACCCTGAATCTCTATGTTGCTGCTGCTGAAATTGCCTATTTGAATGGTGACTTTGATGGCATGGAACAGATGGCAGCACAGGTTTTGCAAGAAGCTCAGACGATTTTAGACAAAGTTAAAATTTATGTAATTCAAATCGCCGCCCAGACAGCCCAGAGCAAGATGTTGGAGGCGATCGCAGTGGGTAGAGATGCACTCTTGCAATTGGGTGTTGAACTACCCGCCGAACCCGATAAAGCCACGATTGGTAAAGCGTTACAAGCCCTGGCCGGCCAACTTCAGGACATACAGATCGAGCAACTGTTTGACTTGCCTGTGATGACGGATCTTCAGACTCGGGCTGCTATGCAACTGTTAAGAATGTTATGTGCACCCATTTTTCAAGCAATACCGAGTTTAACGCCTCTAGTTAGCTCCACTATGGTGAGTTTATCGCTCTCCTTTGGGAATGCACCCGCATCAAGTGTGGGGTATGCGATGCACGGGATGGTGCTGAGTGCCTTTTTAGGAAAGGTGGAAACAGGCTATGCCTTTGGTAAATTGGCACTTTCATTGGTCGATAGGTTCAATGTCCGGGAATTCAAGTCGATGATTTTGCTGCTGTTTGGGTGCTTTATTCAGCATCACCAAGAATCTCTTTTGGCGACCGTACTGACGCTGAAAGAAGGCTATAGGTTGGGCATGGAAACCGGCGACTATGTATACGCTGGCTACAGCATAAACCAATACTTTGTAGGCAAGTTTATCGGTGGGGTAGAGCTAGACACTTGGGAAACCGAAGTAGTAAGTTACAGCGCTGCCTTGGCTCAGGTGAAACATTCTCATGCTTTTCGGGATATGACGCAGCAGACCGTGAAGAACTTGAGGGAATCCTGTATTCTGTCGGATTGTTTGAGCGGTCAAACCTACGATGAAACGGTGATGATTCCCAAGCAGCAGCAGGATAATCAACTTTCGGCGATCGCTGCTGTCTACATCTACAAACTGTTGCTTGCCTACTCATGCGGCAATTATACGGCTGCTCTAGACCACATTGCCCGCAGCCAACAGTATTTAATGGCAGTATCCGGATTAGTTTTTGTTCCCATTTTCCATTTCTATGCCGCTCTCACCTATCTGGCACTTTTTCGGGCACAGCCAGCAATTGAGCAAGCTGAAATTATTGCGCTGCTGGAAACCCATCAAACCATTTTGGAAAAATGGGCGCAAAATGCTCCGATGAATTATCTGCATAAATGGTATTTGGTTGAGGGAGAACGGCAACGGGTGTTGGGCAATAAAGCTGAGGCAATTGAAATGTACGATCGCGCAATTGAAGGAGCAAAAGAAAACAAATATGTTAATGACGAAGCCCTTGCCAACGAACTAGCAGCAAAATTCTACTGGGAATGGAGCAAAGAAAAACTTGCTCAAACCTACATGATTGAGGCATATTATTGTTATGTTCAATGGGGAGCCACTGCTAAGGTAACGGATTTAGAAACGCGATATCCGCAGTTATTGGCGCCCATCCAACCGGGAATAAAAATAACTAAAACTACGGCATCAGTGACGCTCACGGGTTCTGATTCTAACTTAGATATCACCACAGTAATGAAAGCTTCTCAGGCAATTTCCGGTGAAATTATGCTGGATAAACTACTGTCTAGCTTGATGAAAATTCTGATGGAAAGTGCCGGGGCGGAAATAGGATATCTAATTTTATCAAGTCAGGGAAAACTCTTAATTGAAGCTAAAGGAACAATAAATGCCCAACAAGTCACCGTCTTGCAGTCAATCCCAGTTGAAGATTGTCAAGAACTTTCCTGTGCAATTGTCAACTATGTGGCTCGCACTCAAGAAAGCGTGGTACTAGATGATGCTGCCCGAGAGGGACAATTTACCAACGACCCCTACATCCAAAAGCATCAGCCCAAATCAATTTTATGCGTGCCGCTGATTAACCAATCTCAAATCGTCAGTATTGTTTATCTAGAAAATAATTTGACTGCCGGAGCTTTTACCCCAGAAAGAGTGGAACTATTAAAAGTGTTATCTGGACAGGTAGCTATCTCGATTCAAAATTCTAAGCTTTATACAGAAGTCCGCGAAAGTGAGAACAGGCTCACTCAATTTTTAGAAGCAATTCCAGTCGGGGTGTCAGTGCTGGATGCTTCTGGCAAACCTTACTATAGTAATCGCGTTGCTATTCAATTATTGGGTAAAGGAGTGATTCCTGAAGTCACCAGCGAGCAAATACCCGAGGTTTATCAACTCTATCAAGCGGGAACAGAGCAGGAATATCCCTCGGCACAATTGCCCACTACGCGGGCGTTGAGTGGCGAAAGTGCCACTGTAGATGATATGGAAATTCACCAAGGCAACAAGATTATTCCGATCGAGGCTTGGGGTACACCCATCTATGATGAAAAGGACAATATTTCTTATGCAATTGTAGCCTTTCAAGATATCACGGAGCGCAAAAAAGCCGAAACAGAGCGAATCAGATTTACCGATGAATTGTTCCAACTCAACCAAGCTTACGAGCGTTTCGTTCCCAATCAGTTCCTCCAGTTTTTAGAGAAATCAAGCATTATTGATGTGGAATTGGGCGACCAAGTGCAGTTGGAAATGTCGGTGCTGTTTTCCGACATTCGCGATTTTACTACGCTTTCGGAAAGCATGACGCCGCAGGATAATTTCAAATTTATCAATTCCTATCTTTCTCGCATGGAACCCGTCATTAATGAAAATAACGGGTTTATTGATAAATATATTGGCGATGCGATTATGGCGCTGTTTAGCGGTGAGGCGGATAATGCAGTGAAAGCCGGAATTGCTATGCTGCAGGGCCTCGTTGGATACAATCAACACCGCGCTAATTCTGGCTATAGCCCCATTCAGATTGGGATTGGCATCAATACTGGAACTTTGATGCTGGGAACGGTGGGAGGACAAAATCGCATGGAGGGCACAGTAATTTCCGATGCGGTGAATTTAGCTTCTCGCGTGGAGGGATTGACAAAAAATTATGGGGTGTCGCTATTAATCACCCAGGCAACTTACTCGCGTTTAGAAAATCTATCCCAGTACGCAATCCGCACCCTCGATACGGTAAAAGTCAAGGGAAAATCTGAAGCGGTGACGGTTTATGAGGTGTTTGATGCCGATACGCCAGAAATCAAAGCGGGCAAGTTAGCTACGCTGGAATTGTTTGCCGAAGCCTTGGCAATTTATTCGGAAGGGAAGTTAGCTAAAGCGGGGCGGCTGTTTGCTGAGTGTTGTCGTCAGAATCCGGGCGATGCCGTCGCTAAAATTTACTGGCAACGCTGTCAGTCTACTTTAAGAAATCGCACAAAAATCAAAGACCGGCCACACAATTTAGATTAATCATAAAAGTCCCAAACTCGATCGCTACATTAAAAACTCAACATTTGTTACAAAAAAAATTTTTCTCTTCTAACGTGCTATTCTATACACAAAGCTGGTGGGTTTTAACTTAGCTTTAATTTTTACCCTAAAAATCAATATGCTCTCGATTCCAGGCGTTGCGGCTGTGGCGGTTCTTTACGAAAGTGTCAACTCTCTGGTTTACCGGGCGATTCGGGAAGCAGATAACCAGCCAATTATCCTCAAACTTCTCAAAGAAAGCTACCCCACACCTCAAGAATTGGTGCGCTACCGCACCGAATACCGCATCACCCAAGAGTTGAAAGAGGCGGGAGTAGTGCGAGTCTATGACTTGCAAAAATACCAAAACAGCCTCGTGATGTTTGTAGAGGACTTTGGCGGCGAATCCTTGACTATTTGGATGCAGCAGCGCTCCTTTACTCTAGAAGAATTTTTACAAATTGCGATCGCCACCACTGAAATTTTAGGGCAAATTCACAGCGCCAACATCATCCACAAAGATATTAACCCCTCCAATATTGTTTACAACCCGGAAACAGAACAATTAAAAATTATTGACTTTGGCATTTCCACTCAGCTAAGCCGAGAAACACCGATACTGAAAAACCCCGGCATTCTGGAAGGAACCCTCGCTTACATCTCGCCGGAACAAACTGGCAGGATGAACCGCGCTCTCGATTACCGCACAGACTTTTACTCCCTCGGCGTCACCTTCTACGAGTTGCTGACAGGAAAACTGCCTTTTGATACAGAAGATGCTTTAGAGCTAGTTCACTGCCACATTGCCAGACAACCAGTTCCCCCGCACGAAATCGAGCCAGTAATTCCCCTAATTGTCTCGCAACTTGTCAGTAAATTGATGGCAAAGAATGCCGAAAATCGCTATCAAACAGCCTTGGGAATCAAGCAGGATTTAGAAACTTGTCTTTTTCAATTACAAGCAACAGGTAATATAGAGACGTTTGCCTTGGGAACGCGGGATATTACCGACCGTTTCCTGATTCCCGAAAAGTTATACGGGAGAGAAAGTGAAGTCGATAATCTATTAGCGGCTTTTGAACGAGTCAGTACAGGTAGCGCCGAAATGATGCTAGTCGCTGGCTTATCGGGCATTGGTAAAACCGCAGTAGTGAACGAAGTCCACAAGCCAATCGCCAGACAGCGCGGCTATTTTATCAAAGGCAAATACGACCAATTTGGGCGCAATATTCCTTTCTCTGCATTTGTGCAAGCATTTCGGGAATTGATGGGGCAATTATTATCACAAAGTGACGCTCAATTACAAACCTGGAAGACCAATATTCTGACAGCATTGGGCGATAGCGGGCAAGTGCTGATTGAGGTGATTCCTGAGTTAGAACGCATTATTGGCGCTCAACCTCTAGCACTAGAATTATCCGGTATTGCTGCCCAAAATCGCTTTAATCTGCTGATGCAAAAGTTTGTGCAAGTATTTACTACTGTCGAACATCCCTTAGTGATATTTTTGGATGATTTACAGTGGGCGGATTCAGCATCGCTGAAATTGTTACAACTATTGATGGAAAATACAGGGAATCTATTGGTGTTGGGTGCTTATCGGGATAATGAAGTGTCACCTACTCATCCGTTTATGTTAACAGTGGATGAGATTGTGAAGTCTGGGGCAGCGGTGAATACGATTAACCTGCAACCGTTGAGTTTAGGAGATCTCAATCAGTTGGTAGCAGATACGCTGATTTGCGATTTATCTTTGGCTCAACCCTTGACCGAATTGGTTTATGAAAAAACTAAAGGTAATCCCTTTTTCTCAACTCAATTCCTCAAGGCGTTGCATGAAGATGGGCTGATTATTTTTGACCGCCCTGTGTCCCCCACCCCCCTTTCATCCTCCCTTACCAAGGGGGGACAGAGGGGGGTACAAGGGGGGTGGCAGTGCGATATTGCTCAAGTTAAATTTGCCGACTCCTCGGATGTGGTGGAGTTTATGGCGGTGCAATTGCAGAAGTTGCCCAAAGAAACTCAGGATGTTCTAAAATTGGCGGCTTGCATTGGGGCGCAGTTTGATTTAGATACATTAGCAGTAGTCAGCGAAGAAGTAGCCGAACCAACGGCATCAGCGCTATGGAAAGCTTTGCTTGAAGGACTCATTTTAGTCAGTGCAGAAGGCTATAACTTCATTCAAGCAGATGCTCAATCCCCGAATCAGTTTGTTGCTAATCCCACTTATAAGTTTCTGCACGATCGCGTCCAGCAAGCGGCTTATTCATTGATTCCCGACGACCAAAAACAAGCCACTCATCTCAAAATTGGACAGTTACTGCTACAAAATTTCTCGGATATTGAAAGAGAAGAAAAAATCTTTGATATTGTGGGGCATTTAAATCAAGGAATTGAGTTAATCAATCAATTAAGCGAACGAGAAGCCTTAGCCAAACTCAACTTAGAAGCTGGACGTAAGGCAAGAAGTTCTACCGCCTACGCAGCCGCCATGGTCTATCTGCAAACAGGGATTGAGCTACTGAGGGCCAACTGCTGGCAAAGTCAGTATGAGTTGACCCTGAATCTCTATATTGGTGCTACCGAAGCCGCCTATTTGAATGCTGATATTGAGGGTATGGAACAGATGGCAGCACAGGTATTGCACAATGCTCAGACGATTTTAGACAAAATTAAAATTTACGAAATTTCAATAGCCGCCCAGACAGCTCAGGGCAAGCTGTTGGAAGCGATCGCCGTCGGTAGAGAGGCCCTGCGACTATTGGGAATCGATCTCCCCACCGAACCTGACGGAGCCTTGATTGGCAAAGCGCTACAAACCCTGAAGAGCCAGCTCCACGAGAAACAGATTGATGAACTGGCGGACCTGCCTTTGATGACAAATCCCCAGACTCAAGCAGCCATGCAACTGTTAAGAATGTTACCGACACCGATTTTCATGGGAATGCCCGGTTTGCTGCCCCTACTTAGCTCGACAATGGTTAGTTTATCGCTCTCCTTTGGGAATGGACCCGCATCAAGCGTGGGGTATGCAATTCACGGTATAGTGTTGTGTGGTTTTTTGGGAGAGGTAGAAACAGGCTATCGCTTTGGTCGATTGGCACTAAGCTTGCTGGAGGGGTTCACTTCAGGGGAATTCAATTCCATCATTCTGATGATGTTTGGGGCTTTGATACAGCATCATCAGGAAGCTATGAGAGCCGCGATATTAACGCTGAAAGATGGCTATACGGTTGGGATGGAAATTGGCGATTTTGGTAACGCTGGCTACAGCATAATCAATTACTTTCACACCAACTTTTTAGGTGGGGTAGAACTAGAGAGTTGGGAACCTGAACTAGCAGATTACAGCACTGCCTTGGCTCTGGTGAAGCAGTATTCTGCTAAGGATTCTTTGGATATGACACGGCAGACGGTGCAGAACTTGACTGAAGCCGTTAGTCAACCGGATTGCTTAATGGGAACTGCCTACGATGAAACAGTGATGCTTCCTAAGCACCATCAGGATAATGAACTCAGTGCGATCGCTCTTGTCTACATTTACAAACTGCTGCTTGCCTACTCGTGGGGCAATTATCCGGCTGCCTTAAACCATATTTGCCAAGTCAAGCCGTATTTGATGGCATTATCGGGATTGGTTTTTGTTCCCGCTTTCCATTTTTATGCAGCTCTGACGCACTTGGCACTCTTCCCTACACAGCCAGAAACCCAGCAAGCTGAAATTATTACTCAGGCGGAAGCCCATCAAACGACTCTGCAACAGTGGGCGCAAAATGCTCCCATGAATCATCTGCATAAATCGTATTTAGTTGAGGCCGAAAAACATCGCGTTTTGGGCAATAAAGCTGAGGCGATTGAAATGTACGATCGCGCCATTTCTGAAGCTAAAGAAAATCAATTCCTCAACGAAGAAGCCCTTGCCAACGAACTAGCAGCCAAATTTTATCTAGAATGGGATAAAGAAAAATTTGCCCAACTCTACATGATTGAGGCGTATTATTGTTATATCCAATGGGGAGCCACTGCTAAGGTAAAAGATTTAGAAACGCGCTATCCACAGTTATTAAAACCCATACAACGGAAAAATAAAAACACTAAAACTACGGCAAGAGTGACGACAACTGGTTCGGAATCTAACTTAGATATCACCACAGTCATGAAGGCAACGAGCGCAATTTCCGACGAAATCTTACTAGATAAGCTACTGTCCAGATTGATGAAGATTTTGATGGAAAGTGCAGGGGCACATAGAGGATATCTAATTTTATCAAGCCAGGAAAAGCTGTTAATTGAAGCTGAAGGCACAATAAATTCCCAACAAGTGACCGTGTTGCAGTCAATCCCCGTTGAAGATTGTCAAGAACTTTCCTCCGCAATTGTCAATTATGTAGCCCGCACTCAAGAAACCGTGGTACTAGATGATGCTGCCCGATCGGGACAATTTACCAACGACCCCTACATCCAAAAAAATCAGCCCAAATCAATTTTATGCGTGCCGCTGATTAACCAAT
The DNA here is from genome assembly GCF_036704885.1 of Microcoleus sp. F4-D5. NCBI lineage: Bacteria > Bacillati > Cyanobacteriota > Cyanophyceae > Oscillatoriales > Microcoleaceae > Microcoleus > Microcoleus sp. F4-D5. The sequence goes on from NZ_JAUBSX010000019.1 coordinate 102,784, forward strand.
CTCAAATCGTCAGTATTGTTTATCTAGAAAACAATTTGACCGCCGGAGCTTTTACCCCAGAAAGAGTGGAACTATTAAAAGTGTTATCTGGACAGGTAGCTATCTCGATTCAAAATTCTAAACTCTATACAGAAGTACGCGAAAGTGAGAACAGACTGGCTCAATTTTTAGAAGCAATTCCAGTAGGTGTGACAGTGCTGGATGCTTCTGGCAAACCTTACTATAGTAATCGCGTTGCTATTCAATTAACAGGTAAAGGAGTTATTCCTGAAGTCACCAGCGAGCAAATACCCGAGGTTTATCAACTCTATCAAGCTGGAACACAGCAGGAATATCCCTCGGCAGAATTGCCTGGCGTGCGGGCGTTGAGGGGCGAAAGTGCCACCGCTGACGATATGGAAATCCACCAAGGCAACAAAATTATTCCGATCGAGGCTTGGGGTACTCCTATCTATGATGAAAAGGACAATATTTCTTATGCAATTGTAGCCTTTCAAGATATCACGGAGCGTAAAAAAGCCGAAACAGAGCAGATCAGGTTTACCAATGAACTGTTCCAACTCAACCAAGCTTACGAGCGTTTCGTTCCCAATCAATTCCTCCATTTTTTAGAAAAATCAAGCATTGTCGATGTCGAATTGGGCGACCAAGTGCAGTTGGAAATGTCGGTGCTATTTTCCGACATTCGCGACTTTACTACGCTTTCGGAAAGTATGACACCGGAGGACAATTTTCAGTTTATTAATGCTTATTTATCTCGGATGGAATCGGCGATTATTGAAAATAATGGCTTTATTGATAAATATATTGGTGATGCGATTATGGCGCTATTTAGCGGTAATGCTGATAATGCAGTAAATGCCAGTATTGCCATGGTGCATCAACTTCAACTCTACAATCAAGAGCGGGTTAATTCTGGTTATGTCCCGATTAAGATTGGCATTGGCATTAATACAGGAAATTTAATGTTAGGCACGGTGGGCGGGCCAAATCGCATGGACACGACGGTAATTAGTGATGCGGTGAATTTAGCTTCTCGTGTGGAAGGATTAACAAAAACTTATGGTGTTGCTTTACTGATTACAGAGCAGACTTTTAACAAATTAGCTAATCCTAACAATTATGCTATGCGGATGATTGCTCAAGTTAGTGTTAAGGGAAAAGTAAACTTATCTACAATTTATGAAGTTTTTGATGCAGATATTCCTGAAACAAAGCGAGGTAAATTAACAACAAAAAATTTATTCGATCGAGGTTTGAGCTTATACCGCCAACAAAAATTTATCGAAGCTACAGAATTTTTTGTTCAATGTTTAAGCTTCTGCCCTTCGGATCGAGTTGCTCAAATTTATTTGGAGTGGTGTGAACAAAAAACTATCACTTTAAATATCGAGCTATTAGAGAGAACTTTAGCATTAGTTCAACCTCGATCTGAGGAATTTGTCAGTCACTTTTATGAAATACTTTTTGATAGTTCTTCTCAGATTAAAAGTCTTTTTATGAATACAAAAATGGAACAGCAAAAAGAAAAGCTTTGGCAAAGCTTAGAAATAATTATTGAAAATTTACGGAAACCTCAGTTAATTAATGTTTTTGCTAAAGGATTAGGTGCAACTCATGCCAAATATGGCGTTTCAGTAGAACATTATCCTGTTGTGGCCAATGCACTCATTCAAGCCCTGAAGGCGCAGATGGGTTTAGAGTGGACACCTAAAACTGAAAAAGCTTGGGTAGAGGCTTATACAATTATTCAGTCAGCTATGATTGATGGAATGGCTGTTATGTGACCTGGATGAGGTGTTTGATGTTGACCCACTAGAAATCAAAACGGGCAAGTTAGCTACACTGGAATTGTTTGCCGAAGCCTTGGCAATTTACTCGGAAGGGAAGTTAGCTAAAGCGGGGCGGTTGTTTGCCGAGTGTTGGCGTCAGAATCCGGGCGATGCGGTCGCTAAAATTTACTGGGAACGCTGTCAGTCTACTTTAAGAAATCGTACAAAAATTAAAGACAGGCCACACAATTTAGATTAATCATAAAAGTCCCAAACTCGATCGCTACATTGTTGGAGGGGGAGATCATTTTCATTGTCTCATTCTTCAGGTTTAGCGATTTTGCCTGTTCAGGTGTAGTGCATCGCCTTAAGTTTTATACCATTTTTCTAAAGTTATGCTAGAGTTACCTGAAAAGTAAAGGAGAATATTAAAATGTCTGGGCGTCCTCATAT